>JANYBR010000104.1 GCA_025360685.1 Pseudomonadota bacterium | reverse complement strand
GAAGGCGCAGCCGGCGAGAAAAGTCACGAGCATCAGACGGCTGATGACAGGTTGGGTGGCGGCAGTCGCCACGACCGACCAGCGGCTCGGCTTGGAAGAGACTCGGCGATGGACGCGGCTCTCCTTCAGAAATGATGTGAGTCCGACGACGCAAAGTGCAGAAAGCCCGGAAGCGATCAGCAGCGGGATGCGAAATCCGGCATGTCCTGCGGATGGATTCGCCAGCAAGCCGCCGAGTGCGGGTCCGACGATGAAGCCGATATTGTAGGCCGCGCCGAGCAGGGACATTTTTGCGGTACGTTCCTCGGGCGGAGTCACGTCGGCGATATAGCCCTGGATCACAGCGCCATTGCCGCTGGCTAGGCCACCCAGGAACCTGACGATGAAGGCCACGAAAATGTTCGGCGCGAAGGCGAGCGCCAAATAGCACAGGCAGTTGCCGGTCACCGTGCTGATGAGAATCGGTTTGCGACCGACCGTGTCAGACAGCCGGCCCCAGAACGGCTCGCCGAAGAAACCGCCCATCGCGTAGGCGGAAAATATAAGAGCGATCTGCCACGGCGGCGCCTGGAACGACTTCGCATAGAACGGCAATAATGGAACGATGATGCCGAACCCCAGCAGATTGATGAACATCACCGACAGCAAGGTGGGCAGAGCAGCGGCTGACGGTACTTCGGCGCGAGGATTTGGTTGAACAGGGGTCATGACTGTAAAGTTCTTATTGTGTGCTTCGCCGGCGGTGGCAAGGCGCTTGCCGTCGCATCCGGCAATGAGACAAATATGAAACGCATTCATGCTTGTGGAATATTGGTTGTGCTCGCCCTCTTCCCGGCGTCGTTAGCAGCACCGGAGTCGGACTGGCGCGACGTCAACCCGCAGGATCTGGTCCTGATCGACACGAACTACGGACAAGTCGCGGTGGAACTGGCGCCGGAGTTCGCGCCGAACCATGCAGCGCGGCTGCGCGCTTTGATACGCGCCCACTTCTATGACGGCTTGTCCTTCTATCGGGTCATCGACGGGTTTGTCGCACAGGGAGGCATCGGCGAAGGCACCGCCTCCACCAAGGATCATCCTGTCGCGGACGCTGATTTGAGCAAGTGGCCGCCATTGAAGGCGGAGTTCGATCGCGTTTCAAAGCCGGAGCCGGACTTCACACCACTTCGCAACGCCGATCTCATGGCGCCAGAAGTCGGTTTCGAAAACGGTTTTTCCGTCGCACGCGACCCCGGCGAAGGTCGCGAGTGGCTTGTGCAGTGTCCTGGCACACTTGCCTTCGCGCGCGACAACGGGCCAGACACAGCCACGACGGAATTCTACATTGTGATCGGTCAGGCGCCGCGCCGCCTGGACCGCGACCTGACCGCGTTCGGGCGCGTGCTGTCTGGCATGCAATATTTGCAAAAGCTGGAGCGTGGCGATCCCGACATCGACAGTGGCGTGATCGCGGACGTTCACAAGCGCGACCCGATTATCCGCATGCGCATTGCCGCGGATATTCCTGCGAAGGATCGTCCCGCCTATCAGGTCATTCGCACGGAGTCGAAGACGTTCTCGGATGCGCTCGAATTGCGCCGTCATCCGACGTCGCCGTTCTATTTCCGTAAGCCGCCGCCCGTGCTCGATATTTGCGGCGTACCGGTCGCCGTGAAGCGCACCACGCCGTAGTGAGCAACCGGATCGCTTGAGACTAACTCCATCGGAGGGGCGTCACATTCGTTAATTGTGCGACAATTTTCAGCGGCCCTTGAACACGGGCTCGCGCTTTTCGAGGAAGCTCTTCACGCCCTCGCGATGATCCTCGGTCTGAAATAGGCGGTAAATCGTATCGATTGCCCAACTTCCGATCTCGCTCGGATCGCCAGCCGCCACTCGGCGAAGGCCCTGCTTGATCGCGCGCACCGCCAAAGGCGGATTGGCGGCAATTTTGGCCGCGAGCGCCCTGGCGCGCGGAATCAATTCGGCGTGCGGCAGGACTTCCGAGACGAGCCCGATCCGCAACGCTTCGCGCGCATCGATCGAATCGCCAGTCAACAAGAGCTCGGCAGCTTTGGACGGGCCAACCAGACCGGGCAACCGATAGAAGCCACCGACATCCGGAACCAGTCCGCGCTTGACGAAGAGTTCGGCGAACTTCGCATTCTCTGAGGCCAGACGGATATCGGCATAGAGCGCAAGCTCCATTCCCCATCCGACCGCCGTCCCGTTTACTGCGGCGATGACGGGCTTCTCGCAATCGAGCGCGGCCATCGCAGCCGGTGTTGGCGGACGACCCGTCGCCGAGGCGGGAGAAGTTGTAGGGCGCGCTTCACCCGTCATCATTTCCTTCACATCTTCGCCGGAGCAGAATGATGGATCGGCGCCGGTCACTATCACGACGCGAACACTCTCGTCCGCGTTCGCGGCGCGGAACGCTGCTTCGACCTCGGCGTAGGCGCGCGGGTTCAGTGCGTTGCGGCGCTCCGGCCGGTTCAGCGTGATGGTCAGTACATGCTCCTGCACGGCGTAGAGCGTGCAGACGAATTCCTGGGGCGAGATGGCCATCAGTCCGAAACCGGCTCCTCTTCGCCCTGCCTGACGGCACTGAGAAATTTTCCGTCGGTGACCGAGCGCTTCATGAGCGCGATGACTTGCGTGACTGCCTGTTGCAGGTTCGTCGCGAGAAAATCGCACTCGGTTGACTCAAAACTGTCGAGATAATGCGTGTCGTCTTGAATGACGCTCCAGAATCCCGCGATGAGCGGCCGATCGGGCATGCGCTTGCGCAGCCGTCGCGCCATGTAGCGGGCATTCTTGGGACTTCCTGGTTCGAGATAGGAAACGCAGATGACCTGGACGCCATCGCAGTCGAGTTCCAGAACATTGGCGGGCGACACTTCCTCCGATCCCGCCAGACGTGCGCCAATTCCCTGTCGCTCGAGCAGGTGGGCGAGGAGCGACGCGGCCGCGTGATCCAAGACACCTCGCCCGGCCACGCAGAGCACCGGCCGATTCTGCCAATCGGCTGGGGGCGACTCGTGCGACATCATGCCTTCGCGTTCGGCCACATCCTGGTGGACGGTCAGATTGTCGATGAAGCCCTCGACGGTTGATGCGATGCGCATGCGTCCCGGCTCATTAAGCGCGCCGCGATTGACGTCCAACTGCGCCAGAGCGAGGCCCTTGACCGCAACCTGATCAAAGTAGGCCGGCAGAGTATGCTCGTGCAGGAATGCTTCGGCCTGCTCGGCGGCTTCGTCGTGGTTGCCGGCAAGCATGCGCAAGTAGAAGCTTTCTTCGGGCGCCATGGGTGGCCGGTCGCCCAGCATGACGTCGAGAAAACTCAACTGATCGACGTGGCGTCCGATCACCACCAGGCACATGGTGAGCGGCGTCGACAAAAGCAGACCCACGGGTCCCCAAACGAATGTCCAGAAACCGGCAGCCAC
>JANYBR010000080.1 GCA_025360685.1 Pseudomonadota bacterium | reverse complement strand
CCGGTGGCGGTGTGCGGAATCTCGCTCACGAACTGCACATCGTCCGGCATCCACCATTTGGCGATCTTGCCGGTGAGAAAGGACAGCAACTCTTCGCGCGTCGCCGTCTTGCCGGGCTTGAGCACGACGATGAGCAGTGGTCGCTCGTCCCATTTGGGATGGCGCACGCCGATCACGGCGGCTTCGGCGACCGCCGGGTGGCCGACCGCGAAATTCTCGATCTCGATCGAGGAAATCCATTCGCCGCCGGACTTGATCACGTCCTTGGAACGGTCGGTGATGGTCATGTAGCCGTCGGCGTCGAGGGTCGCGACATCGCCGGTGTCGAACCAGTTGTCTTCGTCGAACGCATCGCCGCCTTCGCCGCGGAAATAGGCTTTCGACACGGCCGGTCCGCGCACCTTCAGCCGGCCGAACGCCTTGCCGTCGCGCGGCATCTCCTTGTCCTGGTCGTCGACGATCTTCATCTCGACACCGAACACCGGATGGCCCTGCTTGGCCTTGTAGTCGAGCTGCTGCTGGTATGGCAGCTCCGCGACATGGTGCGTGAGCGTGCCCATGGTGCCGAGCGGACTCATCTCGGTCATGCCCCAGGCATGGATCACCTGCACGTCATACTTCTTTTCGAATGTCTCGATCATCGAACGCGGGCAGGCCGAGCCGCCGATCAGCACGCGCTTCATGTGCGGCAGGGTCTTTCCGCTCTGTTCGAGATATTGCAGCAGCGCCAGCCACACGGTCGGCACGGCCGCGGTCATCGTCACGACCTCGTCGGTGAGCAGCTCGCAGATCGACGGCCCGTCCAGCTTGGGTCCCGGCATCACCAGCTTGGCGCCGACCATCGGCGCGCTGAAGGCCAGCGCCCAGGCGTTGGCGTGGAACATCGGCACCACCGGCAGGACGGTGTCGCGTTCCGAAATTCCCTGCGCGTCGGTCTGCGCCGCCATCAGCGCGTGAATGACGTTGGAGCGGTGCGAATAAAGCACGCCCTTGGGATTGCCCGTCGTGCCCGACGTATAGCACAGCCCGCAGGCCGCCTTCTCGTCGACCTCTTTCCATTCGAACGTGCCGCTGCAGCCGGCGATGAATTCCTCATAGGCGACGAGATTGGGAATTTTGGCCTTCGGCAGATGGGCTGCATCGGTCATCGCGACATAGAGCTCGACGTTCTTCAGCTTGGGCGCGATCTGCGCCACCAGGTCGGCGAAAGTGATGTCGAAGAACAGCACTTTGTCTTCGGCGTGATTGGCGATGTAGACGAGCTGGTCGGGGAACAGGCGCGGATTGAGCGTGTGATACACCGCCCCGACGCCGGCGATGCCGTACCAGGATTCCAGATGGCGCCAGCTGTTCCACGCCATGGTCGCCACGCGGTCGCCCGGCTTGATGCCGAGCCGGTCGAGCGCCTCGGCGATCTTGCGCGCGCGCACCGCGATCTGGCGATAATTGGTGCGGTGGATCGGGCCTTCCACGCTGCGGCTCACCACCTCGCGCTCGCCGTGATAGAGCGCGGCATGATCGATGATCTTGTGAACCAGCAACGGCCAGTCCTGCATCAGGCCCAACATGACGGAATTCCCCGGTTTTTCTGGCTCTATAATAGGAAGCGGATGGGACAGGGGCAACGCACCCCAGCTTCACCATGGCCGCCCTTGAGGCGGCCACCCAGTCGACGCGCGTCGTCGCGTCGGAAGACTCGCTTTAATGGCTGGGTGGCCGGGTCAAGCCCGGCCATGGTGATTTAGTATCTACGCCCGCCCCTCGAACACCAGGTTGAACGGCGTTTGCGTCGCGCGGCGGAAGTGCTTGAAGCCGGCCTTGGTCGCGACGTCGCGCAGCCGTTTCTCGCCGGCCTGCGCGCCCAGACCCAGCCCCACTTCCTGCGACAGCGACGCTGGCGTGCAGATCATGGTCGACGCGGCATAGAAGATGCGTCCGACCGGATTGAGATTGTCCTCCAGCGCATCGCCGGCAAACGGCTCGACCAGCAGCCAGGTGCCGTCCTTGGCTAGCGACTTCTTGACGTGTTTCGCAGCGCCGACCGGATCGCCCATGTCGTGCAGGCAATCGAACATCGCCACCAGATCGTATTTCTCCGCCGGAAAATCCTTTGCCGCGGCTTTCTGGAAGGTGATGCGCTTTTCGACTCCGGCCTGCTTGGCCGCTTGCCTGGCGCGCGCGATCGACGGCGCGTGATAGTCGAAGCCGAAGAAATGCGACTTCGGGTAAGCCTGCGCCATCAGGATCGTCGAGGCGCCGTGGCCGCAGCCGACATCGGCGACGCTGGCGCCCTTCTTCAGCTTGGCTTCCACGCCATCGAGCGCCGGAATCCACGAGCTGATCAGGTTGGCATTATAGCCGGGGCGGAAGAAGCGCTCGGTGCCCTTGAACAGGCACGCCGAATGCTGGTGCCAGCCGACACCCTTGCCGGATTTGAACGCGGCGGCGACCTTGGGCTCGTCGAGCCACATGGACTGCGCCACCTGGAACGCGCCGGCGAAGAACGCGGGGCTGCCTTCCTGCGCCAGCGCCATCGACTGTTCGGCATTGAGGCTGAACTTTCCGCTTGCCGCATCATAATCGACCAGACCGGCGGCGGCCTGCGCCGACAGCCACTCGCGCATATAGCGCTCCTTCAATTTCGTTTTCTTCGCGATCTCTTTCGGCGTGCCGGGTGTTCCGTCCGCCATCGCCTTGTAGATGCCGAGCTGATCGCCGAGCAGCACCAGCGCGCCGGTGAGCGCCGCACCGAGGTCGCCGACGAGTTTGCCCATCAGTGCGTTCAGTTTTTCCGGATCGGGATTTCGGGCCATGTTCGCTCTCCTCGGTGACTGGGAACGGTGGAACCTAGCAGCTTGCGTTGCCCTTGTTGACTTGGCAGCGGCCCGCAAAGCATCTTTTTCCATGGCGCTCACCATCTACGGCTCGCATCGCTCGCGGACCATGCGGGTCCTGTGGCTGGCGGCCGAACTCGGGCTCGAATACACCCACGTTCCGCTTGCGTTCGATGATCCGCTCCTCAAAGAGCCGGAGTTCCTGCGCGTCAATCCCGCCGGTTCGATTCCGGCCATCCTCGATGACGGGTATGCGCTGGCCGAATCCCTGGCGATCAATCTCTATCTGGCCAAGAAATATGGCTCCAAAGGCAGGGCTGCGCTCTATCCGTCTACTCTGGAAGGTGAGGCCGAAGCGTGGCGCTGGAGCCTGTGGGCGCAGGGCCATCTGGAGCCCTGGGTGCAGCGCGATGCGCTGTTGAAGGACTTGCGCGCCGCCATCGGCGATCACGGCCGCGCCGCGATTGCCAAGGCGCTGTCGCAACTCGACGAAACCCTGGCGCGAAGGGCGTGGCTCGTCGGCGAGCACTTCAGCGTGGCCGATCTCAATGTCGCGGCGGTACTGTCGCCGTCGCGCGCGGAACGTCTGCCGCTCGCTTCCTATTCGCACGTGAAGGATTGGCTGGCGCGCTGTTACGGGCGGCCGGCATCGCTTGCAACGCGCGAGCGATTCAAGAATTAATGGCGGGGGAGAAACTCACGTTCATCGACGTCACCGGCGCGCGACTTCCGTTTCGCTTGGTGATACAGTCACCTCGCATCATCGAAGAGTGGCGCCGTTCGCCTGTCCGAAGATGGTTCGAATATTATTCGCCATAGGACTTGTCGCACTGATTGTGATCGGCTGGTTCCTGCTGTCGCCCGTTGGCCGCAGCATTAGCCAGCTGCAAGAGGCGGCGCTGAAGTTCTCCAAGTGCATTGACGGACATAACGATGAAATTTCCGCCATCATGCGCGACTCCGGCGACGCCACGTCCTACAGCGACGTGGAGTACAATCAGTATCGCGCCAAGATCAAGATGCAGGAGATCCAGGGCGCGTGCCTTGACCAGTCCGGTTTCAAGACTGTTGTGTTGCGCGAACTCGACAACACCGCGATATCGGATTCCGACAAAGCGAGCATCAGACAAGAGCTGACCGAAGCCCAGACGGTTGACGATTTGGAACGCATAGAGAAGAGAATCGAGTCAGCTGAGCAGCACCGCTGAAGGGTGACCGGTGGCGCGACCGCGCGCCAAATGGCTGCGCGGTTCTGGCGGGCTTGCGACTCCGGGCACGACTTTCGGGCGTTTCAGGAATTGACTACGGTGCCGGGCGGAGGCACCCCATGTTCGTCAACGTCAACGGCGCGCGCATCTTCTTCGACACCGCCGGGCCGCAGCTCGCGATCGACAATGACCGCATGGTGCAAAAGCCGGCGCTGATCGTGATGCATGGCGGCCCCGGCTTCGATCATTCGACCTTGCGGCCCTATTTCGACCGCTTCGCCGACACCCATCATGTGATTTACATCGATCATCGCGGCAATGGCCGTTCGAACGGCGGGCCGGAAACCTGGACGCTCGCCCAATGGGGCGATGATGTGAAGGCATTTTGCGACGCGCTCGGCATCGAAAGACCGATGGTTTATGGCAACTCGTTCGGCGGCATGGTGGCGATGTCCTACGCGACGCGTCATCCTAGCCATCCCGCCAAGCTGATCCTGTCGTCCACGGCGGCGCGCATGCAGATGGACGAGACACTGCGCATCTTCGAGGCCAAGGGCGGAAAGGAAGCGCGCGAGGCGGCCGAACGTTTCTGGCGCGATTTCGACGACAAGTCGCTTGCCGACTATATGCGTCTGTGCATGCCGCTCTACAATCCGCCGGGCAGTAGCGAGGGCGGTCTCGCCGTGCAACGCCGCGCCATCATGCGTTCCGACACGATGCGTCACTTCTCGGTCGGCGAGATTCGCACCATGAATGCGCTGCCGCATCTGGCCCGGATCGCGTGCCCCACGCTGGTCGTGAGCGGAACCCTCGATCCGATCACGCCGGTGCTGTGCGCGCAGGAGATTTTTGCGGCACTGCCGGCAGGCCTGGGCCAACTCGAGGTCTTCGAAGGCGCCGGCCATGGCGTGCACCGCGACCAGCCGGACAAGGCCGAGCGCGTGCTGCGCAGCTTCCTTGCGGCTTAGGCAATACTCAGCCATCGCGGCTCTGCTATAGACAAAGACAGACCCGCCCCGGAGTAGGCCATGCCGCTTTCCAACGCCCAGATGCGCGACGTGCAGAGTGTTCTGCATCCTTACACAAATCTCGTGAAATTCCGCGACACCGGCCCGCTCATCCTCGAGAAGGGACAGGGCGTGCGCGTCTATGACGAGCAGGGCAAGGATTACATCGAAGCGATGGCGGGTCTGTGGTGCACCGCGCTGGGCTGGGGCGAGAACGAACTGGCCGATGTCGCCGCCGAGCAGATGCGCAAGATGGCGTTCGGTCATCTCTTTGGCGGACGCAGCCACGAGCCGGCCATCGCGCTGGCCGAGAAGCTGAAGGAAGTGGCGCCGTTTCCCGTCGGCAAGGTGTTCTTCGCCAATTCCGGGTCGGAAGCCAACGACACCCAGATCAAGCTCTACTGGTATGCGGCCAACGCGCGCGGCCAGACGAAGAAGAAAAAGATTCTCTCGCGCATCAAGGCCTATCACGGCGTGACCTTGGCGAGCGCTTCGCTCACCGGCCTTGCCAACAACCACAAGAGCTTCGACCTGCCGTTCGATTTTGCACGCCACGCCGATTGCCCGCACTTCTATCGCAACGGCGACCCGGGCGAGACCGAACAGCAATTCTCGCAGCGCATGGCGGCGAACCTCAACGCGCTGATCGAGCGCGAGGATCCGGCCACCATCGCCGCGATGATCGTCGAACCGGTGATGGGCGCGGGCGGGGTGATCATGCCGCCGGACGGCTATTTCGACGCCATCACGCGCGTGCTCGACAAGCACGCTATTCCACTCATCGACGACGAGGTCATCACCGGCTTCGGGCGCACCGGCGAATGGTTCGGCTGCGGCACCTATGGCTTCGAGCCGGAAAGCATGTCGATCGCCAAAGCGCTGTCGAGTGCCTATCTGCCGATCTCGGCCGTGCTGCTGTCGCCGGAGTTGAGCGAGATCATCGAACAGGAATCCGGCAAGATCGGAACCTTCGGCCACGGCTTTACCTATACCGGCCATCCGGTCGCGGCCGCCGTCGCGCTTCGGACCATCGAGATCTACCAGCGCCGCGACATGGTCGGCCACGTCCGCCACGTCGCGCCGCTGTTCCAGAAGCGGCTGAAGGCGCTCGCCGATCATCCGCTGGTGGGCGAGGCGGTCGGCGTCGGCCTGATCGGCGCGGTCGAACTGGTTGCGGACAAGCAGACCAAGAAAAGCTTCGAGGGCACCAGGCAGGCCGCCGCCACGCTGGCCGGCTTCGCCCAGCAAGAAGGGCTGATCGTGCGCGCACTGCTCGGCGACCGCATCGCCTTCTGTCCGCCGCTGGTGATCAGCGAGGCCGAGATCGGCGAACTGTTCGACCGCTTCGAACGCGCGCTGAAAAAATCGCTCGACTGGGCGACGAAGGAAAAGCTGATCGCGGTGTAGCGCGTTTTGGTCATCACTCCTGACTGTCATCCCGGCCAAGCGCCGCGTCAGCGGTGCGCCGAGCCGGGACCCATCGCGATTGTTTCGCCATGGGTCCCGGATCACCGCTGTGCGGCGTCCGGGATGACAGCTTTGGCTGAGTGACCACGTTTAGGGTTCTGGCGCGCAACCCGCCGGTAGGATAAAGTAGGAATAATTCCTACCGGAGCCCGCCTATGGCCACCAAAGTCCAGAAAATCTCCATCGCCCTGCCCAAGGAGATGATCGCCGACATCCGCTATGCGGTCGACTCCGGCCAATACGCCACGACCAGCGAAGTGATCCGCGAAGCGGTGCGCGAGTGGCGCGGCAAGCCGCGCGAATTGCCCGAACGGGTCCGGGTGCCGAAAACGAAGGCGGAGTTTCTGCGACGGATCCAAAGGTCGATCGCGTCAGCGGACAGAGGAGATGTAAAGCCGGCCAAGGAAGTCTTTGACCGTCTCGAAGCAAAATATCGCGCAATGGAGGCGGCGCAAAAACTGGCCAGCCGCCGTCGCGACTGATGCGCGTTGTCGTTACAGCAGAAGCCGAGGCCGATCTCGAAGAGATCTTCGACCACATTGCCGCAGACAGCCCCGCTATTGCGTGAAGGTTTGTGAACTCGCTTCGCGAGCGAGCAATGCGTATTGGTCGTGCGCCGAGCTCCTATCCGCAAAGGCCGCATTTCGGCGCCGGCATCCGAATCTCACTTCACCGGTCGTACATCACGCTGTTTCGCATCGAAGCAGATCGCGTCGAAATCCTGCACATCGTCCATGGCGCGCGCGACTTGAAGCGATTGTTCGACGACTAGAAGAAATGCACGGTCAAGCGTCGGATTGTTCCGGCCGGCTGTAGACCAGCCGGTCGCCGTCCCAGACTTCGAGTTGGCGGCATTCCGCCGGTTTCATGGCATGCGCCAGAATCTTGGCGCGCAGTTCACTGTCGAACACGACCGACAGGGCGCGCGACAGCTTTCCCTGATTGTCGATGTAGCAGATCTCATAAGCAGGCATCGGATCCTCCGACTGAGCTGGCGATGCCCCCGCGAGCAAATGTTCTGTACGCGATTCATGTGCAAGTCGAATGACAATCGCGGACACAGACATCACAAATTGCCGCAATGTTTGCCCATGCCGCGGCGCCCGTGGAGCGGAGTGCAAAAAATTCGTTGGCCGCCAACGCTGAGGCACGCTTGCGCACGCTTTGCTCCGGCCGCAGCGACAAATTCAGGCGGTGACCGATGCTAATCCCTTGACTTGACGCGAATCTTTTCACTTGACGTTGACGTAAGCGTAAGCAAAGATTTCGCCATTGAGAAATTGTCAGGGAGGGTCCGGCGACGAGGCGACAAGCCGAGCGTCCGGACGGAACACTATGAGCCGCTCGTTTACCATCCGCCAGCTCACCAAAGAATTCGGCGTCACTGCGCGCACGCTTCGCTTTTATGAGGATGAGGGGCTGATCGCTCCGGAACGGCGCGGCCAGACGCGCATCTACTCCTCGCGCGATCGTGCCCGCATCATCCTGATCCTGCGCGGCCGCAGGGTTGGTTTCGCGCTCGCCGAAATCCGCGAGATCCTGGATCTCTACAACTCCGAGGACCATGGCGTGCGCCAGACATTGCACGCGCGCAAGAAGTTCGAGGAACAGCTGCACAAGCTGGAGCGCCAGAAGATCGACATCGAAGAGTCGCTGACCGAACTGCGCCGCGCCATCACCTCGATCGACGACGCGATGGCCAGGGGCGTGCTGACCGTGCAGCCGCGCCGCCAGCAGATCGCGGCGGAATAAGCTACCTGTCATCCCCGGCGAGCATCGCGTGCTCTGCACGCGATGCGAGGGAAGGGGACCCAGGCGATTTGATCATTGCGGGTCTTTCCACCTGGGTTCCCTTCCCCTCGCATCGCTAACGCGATGCTCGGCCGGGAATGACAATCATGAAGTCTCCTTGCGCAAAAGGAAGGTCGCCAAATGTCCTACAAGGAAATTCTCTTCGACGTCGCCGACAACATTCTCACCATCACGCTCAACCGGCCGGAGAAGCTCAACGCCTTCACCGGCACGATGATGAACGAGATGATCGATGCCTTCCGGCGCGCCAACCAGGACGATGCCATCCGCTGCATCATCGTCACGGGCGCGGGCCGCGGCTTCTGCGCCGGCGCCGATCTGTCCGCCGGCGCGGGCACGTTCGATGCCACGCAGCGCGCCGACCGTCCGGAGCGCAACGCCGGTCCGGTCGACAAGGTGGACTGGAGCGACGAGCGCGTGCGCGACGGCGGCGGGCGGCTGACATTGGAAATCTTCGAATGCCTCAAGCCGGTGATCGCGGCGGTGAACGGACCCGCGGTCGGCATCGGCGTGACCATGCAGCTCGCCATGGACATCCGCATCGCCAGCGAGGCGGCGCGGTTCGGCTTCGTGTTCTCG
>JANYBR010000066.1 GCA_025360685.1 Pseudomonadota bacterium | reverse complement strand
GTGACAGAAATGGTGCAAGACCACAAATCCATTCCGTCATCGCCCGCTTCATGCGGGCGACCCATAATGACAGGTGACGATGTTTCTTTGACAGTCATTATGGGTCACCCGGATCCTTCGCTTCGCTGCGGACCGGGTGATGACGATGGGGAATGTGATCGATGGGAGGCGCACAAGCCCGACCATGACGGTCAAGGGGGCATGCTTAGGCGTGCTTCTGCTTCACCAGCCACTGTTCCAGCCAATGGATCGAGTACTCGCCGTCGATGATGTCCTTTTCGCGAACCAGTTGCTGGAAGAGCGGGATTGTCGTGTCGATCCCGCCGACCACCAGCTCGTCGAGCGCCCGGCGCAGGCGCAGCAGGCACTCGTTGCGATTGCGCGCATGCACGATGAGCTTGCCCGCGAGGCTGTCGTAATAGGGCGGAATGCGATAGCCGGCGTAGATCGCCGAGTCGAAGCGCACGCCGAGTCCGCCCGGCGTATGGAACTGTGTGATCGTGCCGGGCGAGGGCTGAAAGGTGAAGGCGTTTTCCGCATTGATGCGGCACTCGATGGCGTGGCCGGAGAACGTCACGTCCTCCTGCTTCAACTCCAGCGCGCCGCCCGCCGCGATGCGAATCTGCTCGCGCACGATGTCGATGCCGGTCAGCGCTTCGGTCACCGGATGCTCGACCTGCAGGCGCGTGTTCATCTCGATGAAGTAGAACTGGCCGTCCTCGTAGAGGAACTCGATCGTGCCGGCGCCGAGATAGCCGAGCCTGGACAGGGCGCGCGTGACGATGCCGCCGATCTCGTCGCGCTGGACGGCGTTGAGGGCCGGTGAGCCGGCTTCCTCCCACACCTTCTGATGGCGGCGCTGCAGGGAGCAATCGCGCTCGCCAAGATGAATGACGTTGCCTTGCGAGTCCGCCAGCACCTGGATCTCGATGTGTCGCGGCCGCAGGAGGTATTTTTCCATATAGACCTGGTCGTTGCCGAAGGCGCTTTTGGCTTCGGCGCGCGCGGTGGAGAGCGCCAGCGGCAGGTCCGCCTCGGTCAGCGCCACCTTCATGCCGCGGCCGCCGCCTCCGGCCGTCGCCTTGATGAGCACGGGAAAGCCGATCTTGCGGGCCGCTTGCACGGCATCATCGCCGTCGCCGACCGCGCCGCCCGATCCCGGAACGGTGGGAATGCCGACGGCTTTCACCGCTTGGATCGCCGTGATCTTGTCGCCCATCATGCGGATGTGATCGGGCGTCGGGCCGATGAAGGTGATGCCGTGCTCTTTCACGATATCGGCGAATTTGGCGTTTTCCGACAGGAACCCGTAGCCGGGATGAATCGCTTCGGCGCCGGTAATTTCGCAGGCCGCGATGATCGCCGGAATGTTCAGATAGCTTTGCGCGCTCGAAGGCGGCCCGATGCAGACGCTTTCATCCGCCAGTCGCACATGCATCGCGTCGGCATCGGCGGTCGAGTGCACGGCGACCGTGGCGATGCCCATCTCCTTGCACGCGCGGTTGATGCGGAGGGCAATCTCGCCGCGATTCGCGATGAGAATTTTTTCGAACATCAGCTAATAATGACGAGTATCTGGCCGAACTCGACAGGCTGGGCGTCGGTCACGCAGATTTCCGTCACCATGCCGCTGCGCGAGGCCAGGATCGGATTCATGGTCTTCATCGCCTCGACGACGAAAAGCGTGTCGCCTTCCTTCACGCTCTGGCCGACCTTGATGAAGGGTGGTGCGCCAGGTTCGGGCGAAGCGTAGACGGTTCCAACCATCGGCGATGGCACGCCGCCGGGATGAGGTCCCTTGGGCTTGGCCGCTTCGGCAGCCGCCGCGACCGAAGCCGCGCTTGGCGCAGCCGGCGGCGGTGCGGCGGCGGTAACCGAACCGCCCGACTGATTGGAAACGCGCAGGCGCGCGCCATTGTGCTCGATCTCGATCTCGGTCAGCCCGGTTTCCTTGAGCAACTCGGCGAGCGCGCGGATCGCGTCGGGATCGATGAGGCTTTCATTCGGCTTGCCCCTCGGTCCGCTGGTCAGGCGCGCGCCGATCGACTTCATGTCTTTCATGTTCATGACTGACCCTTGACGAGGGACGCCATCGCATCGACCGCTGCGAGGTAACCCTGAGCGCCCAGTCCGCAGATCACACCGGTCGCAACCTTGCTCACATAGGAGCGGTGACGGAACGGCTCGCGTGCGTGCGGATTCGACAAATGCACCTCGATGATCGGTTTGTCGAGCGTCTTGAGCGCATCGTAGATCGCCACCGAGGTGTGCGTGTAGGCGGCGCCGTTGAGGATGACGCCGCAGCCTTTGACGCGGGCTTCCTGGATCCAGTCGATAAGATCGCCCTCATGGTTGGATTGCCGGAACACGATCTTGAAGCCGCGGCGGTCGGCGCGCTCGGCCACAAGGTTGCGAATCTCGGGCAGGGTGGTGCGGCCATAGATCTCCGGCTCGCGCGTACCGAGCAGATTAAGCGTCGGTCCGTTCAGGACGTAGATAGGCAAGCTCTTGTTTTGTTTGCCAGATTTGGCCAAGGGAACTCCGGGCAGGGGCTCGATTCCGCCCCTTATAGTCGCAGGCGGCGGATACGGAAACACCCCAATTTTCATTGAATTCATTGACTTCTGTGACCGGGGAGACACGATCAGCCCGTCCCAGGGGCGCCAGTTGGCTGAGATCGGCACGTGCCGAGTCCCTTAGAACCTGATCCGGTTCATACCGGCGTAGGGAGTGGACGGCCGCCGCGCCGCCACCCTTCGCAATTGTGAGACGAGGCGAACGGCATGACCCTGAACGTGACGATCAACGGCGAGGCGAAGCATCTGGGCCGCGCCATGACCTTGAACGAGTTGCTGACCTTTCTCGGACTCGATCCGAAGAAGATCGCGGTCGAGCGCAATCTCGAGATCGTCCCGCGCTCGACCTACGCCGCGGTGCAGGTCGTGGAAGGCGATCACTACGAAATCGTGCACTTCATCGGCGGCGGCAACGCGCCGGTCGGGCTGCCGTTCGACAGACCCTTCGTCATCGCCGGCAAGACCTTCAAATCGCGTCTCATCATCGGCACGGGCAAATACAAGAGCTATGAAGAGAACGCGCGTGCGCTCGAGGCGAGCGGGGCGGAGATCGTCACTGTGGCCGTTCGGCGCGTCAATCTCACCGATCCGAGCCAGCCCAAGCTGATCGATTTCATCGATCCGAAGAAATACACCTACCTTCCGAACACTGCAGGCTGCTTTACCGGTGCGGACGCGGTGCGCACGCTGCGCCTGGCGCGCGAGGCGGGCGGTTGGACATTGGTCAAGCTCGAAGTGCTCGGGGAGAAGAAGCTGCTCTATCCCGACATGCTCGAAACCCTGCGTGCGACCGAAATGCTGATCAAGGACGGTTTTCAGGTCATGGTCTATTGCAGCGACGATCCGTTGCTGGCCAAGCGCCTCGAAGACATGGGCGCCGCCGCGATCATGCCGCTCGCCTCGCCGATCGGCTCGGGCATGGGCATCCAGAGCACGGTCAATATCCGCTTGATCTTAGAGGATGCGAAGGTGCCGGTGATTGTCGACGCCGGCATCGGCACAGCGTCCGACGCCACGGTGGCGATGGAACTGGGCTGCGATGCGGTGATCTCCAACACCGGCATCGCGCATGCGCGCGATCCGGTGAAGATGGCGGCTGCGATGAAACAGGCCGTCGAGGCGGGAAGGCTTGCCTATCTTGCTGGCCGCATGCCGAAAAAGGCCTACGCCGATCCGTCGAGTCCGGTCACCGGACTGATCTCGTAGAAAATGCCGGTCAGATCGGCTTGGCCTTCGCCAGGTCCTTCAAATCCTTGTCGTCGACGGCGCCCGGACGCAGATGTCCGTTGATCAGGAATGTCGGGGTGCCATCGATCTTGCCGCGTTTTGCCAGCTTGTGCGCCAGCTCGATCGCTTCGTCGATCTTCGGATCCGTCATGTCGGCCCTCAGCTTGGCGACGTTGAGCCCGACCCTGGCGGCATCCGCGAAGACGACATCCTCGGTCACCACTGCGTCTTCATTCATCAGGGCGAAATGGAAGGCGAGATACTTGTCCGGCTGCTTGCGTGCGGCGAGGCTGGCGCGCGCCGCCACGACCGAATTTGGTCCCTTGATGGGAAATTCGATGAAGGAGAACCGCGTGTCGTTCTTGTGCGCCTCGTAGAATTTCTTCACCGCTGGCACCGACGCACGGCAATAGGGGCAATTGTAGTCGAACAGTTCGACGAAACTGATCCTGGCGTTGACGGGGCCGAAGACAAACGCGATCCGCGGGTCGAAGAAAGCCTTGGCGTCGATCTTGTGCACGGCCGCCTGTTGGTCGCGCTGCGCGGCTTCGTCCTCGTTCTGCTGAAGCTTGACCTGCATCTCCACGACCAGGTCGGGATGGGCAAGCAGATAGGCGTGCAGCTGGTCTCCGTTGAGCGCGGCCTTCTGCGGCAACAGCCCGAATGCCGCCGCGCCGAACACCAGCGCCAGCGCCAGTGCCGAGCCGCCAACCATGCCAGCGAAGGCGATCTTCCAGGGAGCGTTCATGCCGGTCTCGACGCAATCAATGCTGCGGCGTGCGCGCCATGGGCACGGCGACCGCCACGATGTCGTTGGCGCGCTGCCAGTCGGGCGAACCCTGCGACAGTCCGTGGCGGGCACGAATGGCAAATTGCGCCGCCGGCAGCATGGCGCCGACATTGTAGTAGCGCTCGGCCGTCGCCAGATCGGCCATCGGTTCGTTCCCCATCATGCTGTAGGCCTGCGCCGCTTCGAACCAGGCAAAGGAATCGTCGTCTTCCTGCTGCAATGCGATTTTCAGATTTGCGAGCGCCGGCTGCGCAAGGTCGGGTCTCTCGGTCGCGATTTGCGCGGCCGCCAATCCGACTCGAAGCTGCGGCGCGTCGGGCATCAGGTCCACGCACTTTTGGAAAGCGGCCACACCCAGTACCGGCTTGGCCATGCTGACATAGATCTGGCCAAGAACTTCGTAGAAGTAGGGATTGGCCGGCTCGTCCTTGATCAGGCTGTTGATCTCCGTGAGGGCCTTTTGCAGATCAGGCTTGCGCGAATAGGCCATGGCGCGCGCATAGCGGGCGGGCTTGCTCGTATCGGTCAGCGGATAGCGGTTGAAGATCGTTTGGATCGGCTCGATATAGCCTGCCAGCTTTGCCTGAAGCATTTCATATTGATGTTCGACGGCCGGATCTTCCGGCACGTCCTTGTAGGGCGAGGCGTCGACTTCCGTTTCCAGAAGTGCCACGCGGTCGCGGCCTACGGGATGGTCGGCGGCGTACGGGTCGATGCGATCCGACGCCATCGCTTCCTCGTCCGCGAGGCGCTCGAATGTCGCGAGCAAGCCGCGTGAGGATTGGTGCGTCTTGTCCAGCAGCTTGATCGCGATCTGGTCGGCGGTGGATTCCTGCACGCGGCTGAAGGCGTTCAGCTGAGCCTCGGCCACGCCTTGGCCACCTAGAAGGATCAACATGCCCGCTTGGCCGGCGCCGGCCGCGATTGCGGCAATGCCGATTACCATCGACAACAGCATCGGGATCATCGCCTTCTCGATGGCCTGCGTGTCGCGCGACAGGTGACCGGCGACGATGTGCCCGGTCTCGTGCGCCATGACGCCTTTCAGCTCATTGGCGTTGTGCGCGAACATGATCATGCCCGTCTGGATGAACATGTTCTGTCCCTCGGCCACGAAGGAGTTCACCGACGGATCGTTGACGAGATAGAGCTTCACGCCGGCCGGATCGACGCCGCCGGCCTTCAACAGCGGGTCCTCGTAACTGCGCAAAGCGCGCTCGGTTTCGGTGTCGCGCAGCAGAAGCAGTCCCTGGGCGGCAGCCGGCGCGGCGAACGCGGC
>JANYBR010000041.1 GCA_025360685.1 Pseudomonadota bacterium | reverse complement strand
TGCTGAAGCGCCTGAAAATGTACAAGCTGCGCAGCAAGGTCATCATCGAGGCACGGGACCAGCTTGCAGTGCTTGCCGAGTGGGATGGGTCGTCTGCCCCCTACGCCATTTCCTACCCTGATCCACGGGTGCCTGAGCTCGGCCGGCGGGCGATCATCGCCAGGGGCGAGATGCGCCGCGATTTGATTTCGGCGGACGTCTATCACAATCATCGACTAGCCCTCGGAGTTCCGGAAGGCGCGGACTTCGGTTCCGACAGGATGTTCGCGCTCGACGCAGATCTCGACGAGCTGCATGCGATTGACTTCGACAAGGGCTGTTACGTCGGCCAGGAACTGACCGCGCGGATGAAACATCGCGCAACATCGCGCAAGCGCTTGCTTTTGGTTCGGAGCATCGGTGCGAGGTCCGGCGCCGTGATATCTGCCGGGGGCAAGGAAATTGGCCAGGTGATAGACGGCAATGGAGAGCTTGGCTTCGCGCTTGTTCGCCTGGACCGGTTGGGCGAAGCTCGAGGTCTTGCTGCCAACGCTGGCAGCAGCAATGCCGAATTGGTCAAGCCGGCATGGCTTTTTACTTGACGCCGAACTGCGTCGGTGAAAGTTTTCGATTTATTCCATTCGATCGTTGGGAGAACACAGTCATGCTCCATCATGTTTCTGTCGGAGTCACTGATGTCGCGCGCGCGGCGAAATTCTACGACGCCGTTCTCGGGACGTTGGGTTACAAACGGGTGATGGAATTTCTTCCCTACGCCCTCGCCTATGGCGAAGATCATCCCGAATTCTGGATCCAGCTGCCGCACGATCAGAAGCCGATGAGTATCGGCAACGGAGTGCATCTCGGCTTCACTGCGCGCACGAAAAACCAGGTCATCAAGTTTCACGCCGCGGCGCTCGCCCACGGAGGAAGCAACAACGGTGAACCGGGACCGCGTCCCGACTACGGTCCGGACTATTACGGCGCATTCGTCTACGACCTGGACGGCAACAAGATCGAGGCGACATTGCACGCGGCGCCCAAGGTCAAGGCGCAGGCCGCAAAGAAGTCCGCCAAAAAGACTTCAAAAAAGGTGGCAAGGAAACCGACAAAGAAGGCAGCCAAGAAACGCCGCAGGAAGTAGTTCTCGACAATCTTTTCACGTGCCGAGCCGACAAATATTATGCCATCAACAGACATTGTTCGCTGCGGCTGGTCCGTCAAGGAGCCGATCTACATCGCCTATCACGACGCCGAATGGGGCGTGCCGGAGCACGATCCGCGCGCGCTTTACGAAAAGCTCGTGCTGGATGGGTTTCAGGCGGGGTTGTCCTGGATCACGATACTTAAGAAGCGCGAGAATTTCCGCGCGGCGTTCGACGATTTCGCCCCGGAAAAGATGGCGCGCTACGGCAAGCGCGACGTGAATCGGCTGATGAAGAACGCGGGCATCATCCGATCCGCCCCGAAGATCGAGGCCGCGATCCGCGGTGCCCAGCTTTGGCTCGACATCGAAGAGAAGGAGCCCGGCGGCTTTACCGAACTCCTCTGGAAATTTGTCGACGGTCAGCCAAAGGTGAACCGCCACAAATCGCTCAAGCAGGTTCCGGTGAAAACAAAGATGAGCGAGGCCCTCTCCAAGGAACTCAAGAGCCGCGGGTTCAATTTCTGCGGGCCGGTGATTGTCTACGCCTTCGCGCAGGCGGTGGGCATGGTGAATGATCACATCGTCTCGTGCCACCGCCACGCACCCTGCGCCATAATGCCGGGACCGCACTAGTGTCCTGATTCTGAAATTCGCAACACCTCGATATCAGCTCCCGGCGAATTTCAGAATCGAAAGGACACTAGCAATCTATTGACTCCTAGCAGGCTGTTGAAGAAGTAGCGGGTATTCCCATGGCTGTCTGGATTGCGTTCGTGTGTTTGCGTCCGATTTCGGCGGGGCCTCGGCCGATGGCGTTGTGGTTCACGCTGTCGCCATCAACTTCGGTAACCGGATCAGATTATAGGCTGCGGCGGCAAGGATGAAGGCCCACCGGACTCTTTCGAGGCCTCGGTACTTTGTCTTTCTAAGGCCTGCGATGGTTTTGATCCAGCCGAAGCCTTCTTCGATGCGCTTTCGGATGCGCTGGCTGGCGGCATAACCAGGATGGCGAGTGGTCCGTCCATCAATGGCCGAACGACGGGTCGTGTTGCGGGCAATGTGCGGCGTAACGTTGATCTCGCGCAGCTCCATAACGAAGTCGGCAGCATCAAAACCCTTGTCCCCGCCCAGCGTGATGGCCGCAGCTCTATCGCCGTGCGGTTCAACCATCTCAAGCGCCGCCAGTCGTTCGGCGCGGCCCGAGACCTTGGTCAGTCGGGTATCAACGAAGATCCCGTGCCG
>JANYBR010000013.1 GCA_025360685.1 Pseudomonadota bacterium | reverse complement strand
GGTGTTGAGTTTTTCGTTGTGGCGGCGGCGATTGTCCTTCCATACCGCCTCGTACAGGCAATTGTGGAAGTAGAAGAAATCCATGTGCTTGAATTCGGTCTTGGCCGCGCTGAACAGCTCCTCGCAGAGCTTGATGTGCGCATCCATCGAACCGCCGATGTCGAAGAACAGCAGCACCTTGACCGTGTTGTGGCGCTCGGGGATCAGCTTGAGGTCCAGATAACCCTTGTTGGCCGTGTCCTTGATGGTGCCGGGAATGTCGAGCTCGACCTCGGCGCCCAGCCGCGCCCATTTGCGCAGGCGGCGCAGCGCCACCTTGATGTTGCGCGTACCGAGCTCGACCGAATCGTCGAGATTCTTATATTCGCGCTTGTCCCAGACTTTGACCGCCTTGCCGTGGCGCGACTTGTCCTGGCCGATGCGCACGCCTTCGGGATTGTAGCCGCCATTGCCGTAGGGCGAGGTGCCGCCGGTGCCGATGGCCTTGTTGCCCTTTTCGTGACGCTTCTTTTGTTCCTCGATGCGGGCTTTGAGCTGTTCCATCAGCTTGTCCCAGCCGCCGGCCTTCTCGATCATCTTCTTCTCCTCTTCGGAGAGGAATTTCTCGGTCAGGGCTTTGAGCCACTCTTCGGGAATTTGCGCGATGATCGAGGCGTCCAGGCCTTCAAGACCCTTGAAGACATGGCCGAAGACCTGGTCGAACTTGTCGAGGTTGCGCTCATCCTTCACCAGCGCGGTACGCGACAGGAAGTAGAAGTCCTCGACTTTCATATCGATGACGTCTTTGTCCATCGCGTCCATCAGCGCGAGATATTCCTTGAGCGTAACCGGAATCCTGGCGGCGCGGAGCTCGTCGAAGAACTTGAAGAACATGGCTCGTGGACCTTCGGTGGTAAGCGAATAGGAGTTCGTAAAGTCTAACGCGGCTTGGCCGGTCCGGCCAGCGGGGGGGGCGGGATCGGTACCTGTATCACCTGACCCTGCGGCGGCGGCACTTTTGCAATGCGCACCAAAGCTTCGCGGTAAACGGCATTCAGAAAGTCGCGCATCTTTTCGTCGTCGCGGGGGGTGGCAAACTCGACCGTCGCCTCTACGGCCCAGGTTCCGACCGTCCCGGTGGAGAACATGATGCGGTAGTGAAGCGTCTCCAGCGCCGCGGTCTCATAGGTGCGGCTATAGACCGAAATCGGGGTCGCCCCGCCGCCGATCTGCACCGTGG
Source organism: Pseudomonadota bacterium (assembly GCA_025360685.1). Taxonomy (GTDB): domain Bacteria; phylum Pseudomonadota; class Alphaproteobacteria; order Micropepsales; family Micropepsaceae; genus Rhizomicrobium. The sequence goes on along the minus strand of JANYBR010000013.1, from coordinate 14,201 downwards.
TCTCGCCAACGATCTTGCCGCCGATGCCTTCCTGCTCGGTGAATTCCTGCACCAGCGCCGTCTTGGGATCATAGGCTGCCCTCAACGGTGTCAGCGTAATGGTGCCGTAGACCCCGTCGAGCGCCGAGTAGGCGCAGAAGTCCGAGCCCAGCATCGGCGCGCGCTCGCCATAGGCGTCGCGCTCGAAATGACCGATGAAGAGCGGACAGATGAAGCCCGAGGCGCTGTGCACCTTGGCCTCGTCGGTGCCATCCTTGAAGGCGTCGATGTTGGTCGTCTGCGCGAACGCCGGTGCAAGCCCCAGCGAGCCGATCAGAACAAAGGCGAAGGTGTGCCTGCGCACTAGTTTCTCGGTTCTCTCCGCGCCAGGAACGCGAGGCGTTCGAACAGGTGTACATCCTGCTCGTTCTTGAGCAGCGCGCCATGCAGCGGCGGGATGAGCTTGGTCGGATCCTTTTCCTTCAGCGCTTCTGGCGGGATGTCTTCGTTGAGTAGCAGCTTCAGCCAGTCGAGCAATTCCGACGTCGACGGCTTCTTCTTCAGGCCCGGCACGTCGCGGATCTGGTAGAAGACGTTGAGTGCCTCGCTGACCAGCTTCTGTTTTATGTTGGGATAGTGCACGTCGATGATCTTTTGCATCGTATCGCGCTCGGGGAACTTGATATAGTGGAAGAAACAACGGCGCAGGAACGCGTCCGGCAGTTCCTTTTCGTTGTTCGAGGTGATGAGGATGATCGGACGCTGCACAGCCTTGATCGTCTCGCCGGTCTCGTAAACGAAGAATTCCATGCGGTCGAGTTCGAGCAGCAGGTCGTTGGGAAATTCGATGTCGGCCTTATCAATTTCGTCGATCAAAAGCACGGGACGACCCTTCATCTCGAAGGCTTCCCACAATTTGCCCTTCTTGATGTAGTTCTTGACGTCCTTGACGCGCTCATCGCCCAGTTGGCTGTCGCGCAGACGCGTGACGGCGTCATATTCGTACAGACCCTGCATCGCCTTGGTGGTAGATTTCACATGCCAGGTGATGAGTGGCGCTTTGAGAAAGTCCGCCACCTGAAAGGCAAGCTCGGTCTTGCCGGTACCAGGCTCGCCCTTGACGAGCAGCGGCCGCTCCAATGCGATGGACGCGTTTACGGCGATCCGCAGATCGTCGGTCGCGACATACTTGTCTGTTCCTTGAAAACGTTGAACGGCCATCGTGATCTCTCTTTTCGGGAAATAGCGTGGGTGAAAGGGTAAGTGCACGGGGCACGCCACGCAAGTGCGCGCATTTGTCAGGATTTGACGCCAAAAGCGCGCATGACAGTCGCCATCTGCGCCGCCTTACGTTAATCTTGCGTGGAAGGGGCAAGAATGAACTGGATCGCCGTAGCGGCAATTTTGGGCTCGGGAACCTTGGCGGCGTTCACCGACTGGCTTTTCATGGGCGTTCTGTTCCACGAAGAGTACAGACGTTATCCCGAAGTGTGGTGGCCAGGACTCCGCGAGGGCAACGAGACCGGAGCGATCATCTGGTCCAGCGCGATTGGCTACGTCATGACGGCGGCCATCTTCATCCTCTGCGTCCTGGCGGGCGTTCACACAATTTTGGCCGGCCTCACCGTCGCCGCGATCGCCTGGATCGCTGGGCCGCTCGGCGTCATCGTCATCAACGGCTTCTTCATCAAGATGAACCCGAAGCTCACTTTCTCACATTGCACCGGCTATCTCGTGCGATTTGTCATCGCCGGTGCCGCGGCGGGGTACGTCTTTTCCATGTCATGACGGTCGCGCACGTTTTCACAGTTGCGTTCCAGGGTATCGAAGCACGCGAAGTGGACGTTCAAGTTCATGTCGGAGAAGGCGGCGGTACGGGCCAATTCAACATTGTCGGCCTGGCGGACAAGGCTGTGGGCGAGAGCAAGGAACGGGTGCGGGCGGCACTCTCGGCTATCGGCCTGGCGCTGCCCTATCAGCGTATCACGGTGAACCTCGCCCCAGCCGATCTGCCCAAGGAAGGCAGTCACTATGACCTGCCCATCGCCCTCGGCCTGCTGGCGGCGATGGGCGTGCTGCCGGCCAGCGAGATGGCGAACTATGTGGCACTCGGAGAGTTGTCGCTCGACGCGCAACTGACAGCGGTCGCCGGCGTGTTGCCTGCGGCGCTGGCGGCGAGCGAACAGCAGCGCGGCCTTATTTGTCCGGCTGCCTGCGGACCAGAAGCGGCTTGGGCTGGGGGCGTGGAGATCATCGCCACGCCTTCGCTGATCGCGCTGGTCAATCATGTGAAGGGCGTGCAGGTGCTCAACCCACCCACGGCGAAGCTTGCAGAAGAGGTGCCGAACGCGCCGGACCTGCGCGATGTGAAGGGTCAGGAGACTGCCAAGCGCGCGCTCGAGATTGCCGCCGCCGGCGGCCACAACATGCTGATGATCGGGCCACCGGGTGCCGGCAAGTCGATGCTGGCGCAGCGCCTGCCGGGCATTCTGCCGCCACTGGATGCGCGCGAGGCGCTCGAGATTTCCATGATTCAGTCGCTGGCGGGAGAACTTGCCGGCGGCGCGATTTCGCGGCGGCGGCCTTTTCGCAATCCGCACCACTCCGCCTCGATGGCGGCACTGACCGGCGGCGGACTTCGCGTGAAGCCCGGCGAAGTGTCGCTGGCGCATCTGGGCGTACTCTTTCTGGACGAGCTGCCGGAGTTTCAGCGCGCGGTCCTCGACTCGCTGCGCCAGCCGATCGAAAGCGGCGAAGTGGTGGTGGCAAGAGCCAATGCGCATGTGCGCTATCCAGCGCGCTTCCAGCTGGTGGCGGCGATGAACCCGTGCCGTTGCGGCTATCTTTCCGATCCAGCGCAAGCCTGCGGCCGTGCACCAAAATGCGCGCTAGACTATCAATCGCGCATCTCGGGGCCCTTATTCGACCGTATCGACATTCATGTCGAAGTTTCCGGCGTGTCGGCGGCCGATCTGGCCCTGCCGCCACCGGCCGAAGGCAGCGCCGATTTTGCGGCACGCGTGACGCGGGCGCGCGACATCCAGCGCGCGCGTTTCGAGGACAAAGGCCTGCGCATCAACGCCCACGCCGAAGGTGAACTTCTCGATCAGATTTCCGCGCCCGACGCGTCCGGCAAGAAATTGCTGAGCGCTGCAGCCGAAACCATGCGCCTGACGGCGCGCGGCTATCACCGCGTATTGCGGGTGGCGCGCACCATCGCCGATCTGGCGGATTCACAGAGCGTGCAACGCGCGCACATTGCCGAGGCGCTGTCCTTTCGGCGGATCGCCAATCTTCAATAGACGAACGCGCCGATGCCTTCGCCAGCCTTGAAGGCGATTGCACGAACTGGCACCGTCGCACGGTTCGCGATGACGGATTTGGCATGCGCGTTTTGTCACTTCTGATCCTGCTGCCGCTGTTCGCCGCCTGTGCCGCGCAGGCGGCGGTCAGTGGTTATCCGGCCATCTATCACGCACATGGCAATGACTATTATGAAAGTCTTCGGACCGCGAAAATCGCCTGGCTGACAGCGAACGCCGCGTCGGTGGCGTCGGATGTTGCTGCCAACAGGGCCCGTCTCATGACGCAGTCCGGCGGGGCGAAGACAGCGACCGGCGCGGCAATCGAGCGCATCACAAATCAGGCACGCCAGATCGCGGACGAGCTCGCGGTCATGCGCGGACGGCGCGACAAGAATCAGGAAGATCTGCTCAAGCGCAATGTCGAATCCTGGATCGGAGCCGCCCGGCGCGGCGGCAACGGCGCCCTCGCTTTGCGCTTGATGTACGACCTGCAAGGCACAGGCCTTTAGTATATCGAAATTTTCCGGGCGCGCCTCTTGTCTCGACGCGTGATATCCATTTGGATATCACGGTCAGTGTAGAAGAGCCGGGAGTTGTAATGTTGGACCGTTTCATTCGCGCCGGATTGATTGCAGTCGTTCTCGGACTGGCTCCGGCTGTGGCCTGCGCAGGAGTCACCGTTTTCGCCGCGGCCTCGCTTTCCGATGCGTTGAGCGACGTGGGCAAGGCCTACCAGGCCAAGACGGGCATCGCACCGACGCTTTCCTTTGCCGCATCCTCGGCGCTGGCCCGCCAGATCGCGGCATCGGGCGGCGCAGACATGTTCATCTCCGCTGACACGGAGTGGATGGATTATCTCGACAATCGCGGCCTAATCGCACACGCTACGCGCAGGAATCTACTCGGCAATCACCTCGTGCTCATCGCACCATCGGACTCGAATGTAGCACTCGCCATTGCGCCACACTTCGATTTGCTCGGGGCACTGCATGGCGGACGGTTGTCCATGGCCGATCCAGACTCCGTACCTGCCGGAAAATATGCGCGCACTGCTCTCTCCACGCTTGGCGTGTGGAACAGCCTGGTCGACCATCTGGTGAATGCGGAGAATGTGCGGGTGGCCCTCGCCTATGTGGCGCGCGGCGAGGCGCCGCTCGGAATCGTTTATACGACCGATGCGCTGAGCGAGAAGCAGGTCCGCATCGTCGGCGCCTTCCCGGATAATAGCCACGCGCCGATCGTCTATCCCGCAGCCCTGACCCGCGACGCGAACCCCGGCGCGCGCGCCTTTCTGGACTTCCTGAGTGGCCCGGCAGCGACCGCCATTTTCGAAAAAGACGGATTTCTCATTCTGGGAGCAAAGCCATGACGCTGCGCACAATCCTTTTCAGTGGCGCTGCGCTGTCCGTCGCAATGACACCGGCGCTGGCCAATGACGCATCTATCCTGAAGCGTCTCGACGCCATGCAGCATATGCTGGAGCTGCAGCAGAAACAGATCGCGGCACAACGCGGCGAGATTGGCGTCTTGAGAAATGCCTTGCGGCACAAAGGCGTGAATGTGCCGCGCACTGCAGCGGAAAGCGCTGAAATAACCCCGCCCTCGACTCCCTCTGAGCCGGCGCAGACACGCGTCGTCCAGCAGCAAGTCGCAATCGACGAACTCGTAAGCAAGTTTGCCGCTCTCGAAGATCGGGCGCGCATCGAAAAGGCAGACCAGCCAACCTGGAGTATCGCCGGCGGCCGTCCGACGGTGACTTCGGCCGATGGACGTTTCTCCTTGGCGATCCGGGCTATCGGCCAATACGATATCGCCTATTTCATGCAGACTGCGCATGCGCTGCAACTGGCGGCAGCCAATGGTCCGGACCTTTCCAGCGGCTCGAACTGGCGGCGCGCGCAGCTTGGCATTCAGGGCAGAGTCTTCGGCGCCTGGAACTATTACTTCAACTACGAATTCGGCAGCGGTGCTTCGAGCGGCAACGAGCTTCAGGGCCGCATCCAACAAGCCTATGTCGAATATGCCGGCCTTGCCCCGTTCGCGTTCCGCGTCGGGGCGTATCCGCCCAGCGCAAATCTGGAGGACGCAACCAGTGCCGGCGATGTCATCTTCCTCGAGCGCAACGCGGCATCGGATATGTCCCGCAGTCTGGCCGGAGGTGACGGCCGCGATGCCATCGGCATTGTGTACGCAGGCGATTCGATCTTCGCGTCGCTCGCCTACAGCGGGGGAAAGGTTGCCGACACCTCATTGTTCTTCGACGAACAACAGGCTGTGGTCGGCCGCGCAAGCGACGTATTCTACTCCGACACGGACTGGAAGCTGATGCTCTCCGCGGCTGGCACCTATGTGTTCCGCGGTCCAGACGCCACCGCCGGACCGGGCGCCGCGCGGAACATCACCCTGCAGGACGGCCCCGAGTTGACGACGGACGACAACAGCGCGCGTCTCGTTTCGACTGGCGCGATCAATACCGAGAGCGGCTGGAACTATGCCCTGGAAGGCGCCGCCGAATGGCGGAACGTCTACACCCAGGCCGGATATTTCGGCTTCGGCATGGATCAGCGCCCGCCGGGCGCGCCGACGCTCGGCTTTGACGGCTGGTACGCGCAGGCAAGCTGGATCATCACCGGCGAGAGCCGTCCCTACAACGCAGCCAACGGCGCATTCGCAAATCCCAAGCCGCGTATCCCGTTCTCGCTCGATGGCTGGGGACCCGGCGCATGGGAACTCGCGGCCCGCTACAGCGATCTCAATCTGAACGACCATGCAGGAGTCCTTGGCGGCGCTCTTCCTGCTGGTGGAATACGCGGCGGCGACCAACGCATCGCAACCGCCGTGCTCAACTGGTATCCGAACAGCGCGCTCAAATTCTCACTGCAATGGCAGTATGAGCAGATCAGCCGAATTGGCACCATCCCTGCAGGCTTTGGCCATGGCGTCTTGAACAACGCCGAGGTAGGGCAAAATTTCGGAACCTTCGCGTTCCGCTCGCAGATAGCGCTCTAGTCTCGACTGCCGCGCTCACGCCGCCTTCGGCCGCAGGATCGCCGCGAGGACAAGGCCTGCCGCGACGTAGCCCGCAAACTCGGTGAAACCATAGCCGAGCGTGTAGGCGGTCGGGAACGTGTACCAGTTCCAATAGGGAAGGTTGGTCGTGATCGCAGCAGCCAGTCCGACCATCGCGACAAATCCGACCCGTGCCAGATAGCCGGCCAGTGCGGTCTGGGCCAACAGCCACGCTGCGATCAAGCCTTCGGCGAGTTCAGTGAGAAATTCGACAACCAGATTTTTCGGCTGCATCGCCGTCGGCGATTTCGGATTGAAGACCAAAAATCCACCGGGTGCGGTCGCGGTCGAGGAACTCGGACTGTTGCCCGTCGGCGTGGGAAACAGAAAGAGCCCACCCTTGTCGCCGATCGCCGAGGCAAGATTGCCGACCGTCACACTTTCGTCGGGCAAGGTGCTGATACCCATCGTGCCCAGCGGCGTTGCGAGGTGAGCTATTGACGACCAAACAAACATGGCGATGCCGGCGGCAAGGCCTGCAAGCAGAATGCGCATGACGTTTCCCCACAATGCGTCGCCGGCATCATAGCGCCATGGCGGTCAAATTCACCTTCAACTCATTGTGCGATGCGAAACGCCGGCGGCTTGGCGGCGCGGAGCCAATGCCGTAATCATCCTTGCAGAATCGCCGGGGGCCCATGGTGGCAAACAACAGCAAGCGCAAGGGCTTTCGCCCGCTCTATCTGCTTCTGCTCATTCCCTACGCCGCGATGATGTGGGTGCCATCCTACAACCGCATCGAGCCGATGATCGCCGGCATACCGTTCTTTTACTGGTACCAGATGCTGTGGATCGTTCTCGGCGCCGCGGTACTTCTGCCGATCTATTTCAGCGAGGAACGCGGCAGGGACGGTCAATGAATTCTCCCGCGCTCATCATTTTCGTCGCGCTGTTCGCTTTCGTCACTATCCTTGGATTTTTCGCGGCGCGCTGGCGGCGCGGCGATCTCAACCTGCTGAGCGAGTGGGGCCTCGGCGGGCGGCGATTCGGCACGGTAGTGACCTGGTTCCTGCTCGGCGGCGATCTCTACACCGCCTACACGTTCATCGCGGTGCCGGCCTTGCTGTTCGGCGCGGGAGCAACTGGTTTTTTCGCCGTGCCCTATACGATCCTGGTCTACCCGCTGCTGTTCGCGGTCTATCCCCGCCTCTGGTCGGTGGCGAAGGCCAAGGGCTACGTGACGGCAGCCGACTTTGTGCGCGGCCGTTTCGGCAACGGTACTCTGGCGCTGGCGATCGCGGTGACCGGCATTGTCGCGACAATGCCCTACATCGCACTGCAGCTGGTCGGCATGGAGGTCGTGATCGCGGGCCTTGGCATCAATATGAGCCCGACCATTCCTGGGATCGGCGTGGTGCATGATTTTCCGCTGCTGATCGCGTTCACGGTGCTGGCGCTCTACACCTATTCCAGCGGCCTGCGTGCTCCTGCCCTGATCGCCGTCGTCAAGGATTTCCTGCTCTACGCCACCGTAATCGCGGCGGTCATCGTCATTCCGGCTGAACTCGGCGGCTTCGCCAAGATTTTCGCCGCAGCCGATCCGAAAACACTGATTCTGGCGCCGGCCACCGCCGCCAATTTCGGACCGCAGTCAGCTTATGCAACCCTTGCGCTCGGTTCGACCTTTGCGTTGTTCCTCTATCCTCACGCGGTGACGGGATTGCTGAGTTCATCGAGCCGCCATGTGGTGCGGCGCAATGCGGTGGCCTTGCCGGCCTACTCCTTCGCGCTCGGCCTGATCGCGCTGCTCGGCACCATGGCCGTGGCATCGGGCGTGAGGGGGATGCCGCAGTATGCGGAGGGCTTTAAGACCTTTGGGAATCAGTTCGCGGTGCCCGCTCTGTTCCTGCATAGTTTCCCGAACTGGTTCGTCGGTATTGCCTTCGCCGCCATCGCCATCGGCGCGCTGGTGCCTGCGGCGATCATGTCGATCGCCTGCGCCAATCTCTTCACGCGCAATATCTATCGCGAGTACCTCAATCCGAATTGCTCGCCGAAGGCCGAAGCACAGGTCGCCAAGATCGTGTCGCTTGTCGTCAAGCTGGGTGCGCTGTTCTTCATCATCGGATTGCCGACGCAGTATGCGATCCAGTTCCAACTGCTGGGCGGAATCCTGATCATACAGACGGCGCCCGCCGTGCTGCTCGGCCTTTACACCAACCGGCTCAATCCCTGGGCGCTGCTGCTGGGTTGGGCTGCCGGTATGGCCAGCGGCACGTGGATGGCTTGGACAAACGCGTTCAAGGTTTCGATCTACCCGCTGCATATTCTCGGCGTGATCGTGCCTTGCTACGCGGCGGTGTCGTCGCTGGTGCTCAACCTCGCCGTCAGTCTGGTGTTCAGCTGGCTGTTCAACGGCATCCTGCGCACGCCGCCGCGCGACGCGACCGCGGAAGCGGATTATGCGTAGACGAGCTCGCGGTCGTATGCGTTGAAATCAACCACTCAACTCTCGTCATTGCCCGGCCCACGCTGTTGCTAGGCCCGTCCGGGCAACCCATTTTTCTTTTACCATGAGCAAGATGGATCGCCCGCATAAAGCGGGCGATGACGGTTTAGTGGATAAAATTCTATTTCAATTCGCACTACCCAAACCGGCCGGTGATGTATTGCTCGGTCTGCTTCTTGTCCGGCGCGGTGAAGATTTTTTCCGTCGGTCCGAATTCGATCAGTTCACCCAGATACATGAAGGCCGTGTGATCGGAGGTGCGCGAAGCCTGCTGCATGTTGTGGGTGACGATGACGATCGTGTAGTCGGTGGAAAGCTCGTCGATCAGCTCCTCGATTTTCGCCGATGAGATCGGGTCGAGCGCCGAGCATGGCTCGTCCAGCAAGATCACCTCCGGACGGGTCGCCACTGTGCGCGCGATGCATAAGCGCTGCTGCTGACCGCCAGAGAGGCTCAATCCGGATTCCTTCAGCTTGTCCTTGACCTCGCCCCACAGCGCGGCGCGCTGCAAGGCACTTTCGATGCGGCCGTCCAGTTCGGAACGCGGCATGCGCTCATAGAGCTTTATGCCGAAGGCGACATTGTCGTAGATCGTCATCGGAAACGGTGTCGGCTTCTGGAACACCATGCCGACGCGGCTGCGCAGCAGATTGGTATCGAGCCGCGCACTGAGAATATTTTCGCCGTCGAGCACCACTTGGCCCTCGGCGCGCTGATTGGGATAGAGCTCATAGATGCGGTTGAGCACACGCAGCAGGGTCGATTTCCCGCAACCCGACGGACCGATGAATGCGGTCACGCGCCGATCGTAGAGCGGCAGGGTGACGTTCTTCAGCGCCTTGTTGGAGCCGTAGAAGAAACTGAGATCGCGGATATCGACCTTGACGTTGGACGCCGAGCTGGGGGTCTTGGCGTCCATCACGAACTCCGCTTGGGTTGCAACAGTCGCGCAATGATGCTGAGCGTAAGCACCGTCGCCGTAATCAGGAGCGCGCCGGCCCAGGCGAGGCGATGCCAGTCCGCATAGGGCGACATGGCGAACTGGAAGATGACGGCAGGAAGGCTCGCCATGGGCGCGTTGGGATCGGTGCTCCAGAACTGGTTGTTGAGCGCAGTGAACAGCAGTGGCGCAGTCTCGCCCGAGATGCGGGCGATCGCCAGCAGCACGCCGGTGACGATGCCAGCGCGCGCCGCGCGCCAGGTTACGGCGCGAATGACCGAACTCTGCGGCGCGCCCAGGGCAGCCGCCGCTTCACGCAGGCCATTGGGCACCAGCAGCAGCATGTTCTCTGTGGTGCGCACGACGACCGGGATCACGATCACCGTCAGCGAGGCAGCGCCCGCCCAGGCCGAGAAGTGTCCCATCTTCACGACGACGAGTTCGTAGACGAACAATCCCGTGACGATCGATGGCGCACTGAGCAGGGTGTCGTTCACAAAGCGCACGAAGAACGCAAGGCGCGTGTAGCGGCCATATTCGGCAAGATAGGTACCGGCGAACAGACCGAGCGGCGTTCCCGCCACGACCGCGATGGTGCTCATCATCACGCTGCCGAGAATGGCGTTGGCAAGGCCGCCGTTCTCGCCTGGCGGCGGCGTCATCTCGAGGAAAAGCTTGGGCGCGAACGCCTCGAAGCCGTTGTAGAACAGCGCGCCGAGAATGAATCCGAGCCAGATGAGTCCGAACCCCGCCGCCAGCACCGACAGCAACAGAAAAAAGCCGTTCCAGATTTTGCGGCGCGCGTAAATTCCCGTGTTCATGTCGCGCTGCCTGCCCGGCGCTCAAGCGCCCGCAACATCAATTGCGCGCTGGCCAGCACGACAAAGGTAATGAAGAACAGGATGAGGCCCATCTCGATCAGCGCGGAAAGATAGAGATCCCCGACCGCTTCGGTAAATTCATTCGCGATGGTGGCCGAGATCGTCGTTCCCGGCGCAAAAATCGATTTCTGGATGTGATGCGCATTGCCGATGACGAATGTCACCGCCATCGTTTCACCCAGCGCACGGCCAAGCGCCAGCATCGCGCCGCCGACCACGCCGGAGCGTGCGAATGGCAAAACTACCCGCCACATCACTTCCCAGGTCGTGCAGCCAAGACCGTAGGCGGCTTCCTTCAGGACGTGCGGGACGGTTTCGAACACATCGCGCGTCACCGCTGAAATGAAAGGCAGGACCATGATCGACAGGATCAGTGCCGCGGTGAAGATGCCGATGCCGTAAGGCGGGCCGCCGAATATGTCCTGCAGGTAGGGCACATTCGCCACGGTATCGACGATCCAGGTCTGCACGTGGACCTGGAACCAGGGCGCGAAGATGAAGAGTCCCCAGATGCCGTAGATGATGCTGGGTATTCCGGCGAGCAGTTCGATGGCAATCCCGATCGGCCGGCGCAGCGGACGCGGACAGATCTCCGTGAGGAATATCGCGATGCCGATGCCGACGGGTACCGCGACGAACATGGCAAGCAGCGAGGTGACGAGCGTGCCGTAGACCGAAGCCAGCGCTCCGAACTTTTCGGTGACCGGATTCCATGCTTCGGTGTAAATGAACGCCCAGCCGAAATGTTGCATCGCCGGCAGCGCACCGATGAGCAGCGATGCCATCACGCCGGCGAATATCCCCAGCACGACGAACGAAGCGGCCAATGTCAGGAGCCGAAAGCGTGTGTCGCGGGCGCCGCCCTTGGCCACGGCTGTGGCTCGATCGGGAACGCTACTCATCTGTTCTGCAAGGGCAATGTCGGCCATGGGAATGCGCGCGTGCCAGTTCTAGACGAGATCAGTGGCCAGCCGGAAAGCCGTCCGAAAGAAGTCACAGGAACCCATCCCACCGGCGTTGCGCGCAAGGACCATCACAGTTTTGCAAAGCTTTTGTGACGGTCGGCAGGGACTTCGGTGCGTTCAATCTAAGGTCTTGAAACTAAAAATAAACCGTGCGGTGTTGGCCGCACGGTTTGATCCAGTCGCAAACGTTCAGCGGCCGGTATTGACCACCACGTCGAAGCTGTCGCCCATGCTGTTGGTCACCGTCCAGTGTTCACCCACCGCGTGGATCGAAAGCGGCGAACAACTCTCGCTTGGCGGATTGGGCGTATTGGCCGGCAGCTGCGGCGTCAGGCAGAGCGTGGCGCCATTGTCCTTCACCACCCACTTGCCGGGATATTCGAGCGGCTTGCCTGATGGATCCGTGCCCTTGGCCGTGTATGTGCCGTCGGCATTGAACAACAGCTGACCGACCGCGCCGGTTTTGGCGTTCTTGGTCACGACCGTGTTGCCGTAGGTCGTGGCCATCGGATCGTCGGCACTGGCGGCAGTGGCCACCAGAACGAAAGCACCGGCGAGTATTAAGCTTGAGAACCGCATCCATTCCTCCTTGAAAGATAACCCCGTTTGTTTTGCCGCCTGAGCGGCCGGTGCGCGACATTAACCGTTTTTCAACCTTACCCAAACCGGATGCTTTGAACCTTTCCTAAATCGGTCCAAACCATAGTCACACCGGATATTCTGGCGGGCTGCGGGTTGGTCGTCCTTCGAACAGGTTTGGGACTGATTGCACTGGCCATGCTTGTCGTGGTGCTGGGCAATGTGGCCCTGACCGGCGAGTTCACATTGGCGGCGGCATCCGTGTTGCTGGCGCTTGTCGCGGTCCTGCTGTCCTACGTGCTGCACGAGTTCGTCGCCGACCAGGAACGCAGCGTGCTGCTCGAGAAGCACAACGTACAATTGCAGTCCGTCCGCTCGCACCTGCAACAGTCACTGACGACGGCGGCGGCCATGAATGCCCGGCTCAACGAGCGCGAGGCATTGTACAAGGGCCTCGTCGACGCGCAGGGCGATGCCATTTTCCGCCGTGCTGCGGACAACACTCTGACCTACGGCAACGACGCATTTTTCACGTTGTTCGGACTGAAATCGAGTGCGGCCATGGGCCAGCCCTTTGAGCCGGAACTTCACTTCACCAGCCAGACCCGGTCGTTCGGAAGTTTTGCGGCGCTGGAATCGGGCAAGGCCCGCGTTCAGCACGACCAGCATGTGCGCACCGCCTATGGCTGGCGCTGGATCGCCTGGGAGGATTCCGCGGTCCGCGACACTCGCGGCAAACTCGTCGAAGTGCAAAGTGTCGGACGCGACATCAGCGAGCGAAAGGCCCTCGTAAGCGCCTTGACCGCAGCGCGCGACCGCGCCGAAGCGGCGAGCCGCGCCAAGTCGAGCTTCCTGGCGACGATGAGCCACGAGATCCGCACGCCGATGAACGGCGTGCTGGGCATGGCCAGGCTCCTGCTCGAAACGCATTTGCGGCCCGAACAGCGCACCTATGTCAAAGCAATCAGTGAATCAGGGGAATCGCTGCTGGCGCTGATCGGCGACATTCTGGACTTTGCCAAGATCGAATCCGGAACCCTCGCGCTCGCCGACGACAAGGTGGACCTGCGCAAATCGATCGAGGGTGTGCTGGAGCTTGCCTCGCCGCGCGCCCATGACAAGGACCTCGAACTGGTGGCGGTGATCGACTCCGGCGTGCCAGAGGCCATCCACACCGACAGCGTGCGTCTGCGCCAGGTCCTGACCAACCTGGTCGGCAATGCCGTCAAGTTCACCGAAAAAGGCGGCGTGCACATCCATGTGCGGCTGGTGGACGGCGACGAACCGCACTGCGTGCGTTTCGACGTGCGCGACACGGGAGTCGGCGTGCCGGCCGAAAAACGCAGCGAGATCTTCGACGAGTTCGTGCAGGCCGACTCGGCACACGCCCGCCGCTTCGGCGGCACCGGACTGGGACTGGCAATCTCGCGCCGTCTTGTCGAGGCGATGGGCGGCGAGATCGGGATCGAGGCGGTGACCGGCGGCGGCAGCCAGTTCTGGTTCACGTTACCGGCCACGCTCGTCTCGCCCGCTGTCGCGGCCGAGGCGCTGCCGCTGCACGGCATGAACGTCGCCATCGTGGCGCGCAACCGCGTGCTGCGCACGGGGCTGATGGAACAGCTGCGCGCCGCGGGTGCCAATGTCGTCCCCAAGGGCGGCAAGGACCCGCTGCGGCCTGATATCGTGCTGATAGACTGCGGAACGCGAACAGAGCCCAAACCGCTTGCCGCGCCCGATGAAACGATTCCGGCAATCGTGCTGGTCACGTCCGGCGCCCGCTCGGGCGTGCAACAGCTGTTGGCCAAGGGGTTCGCCGGATATCTCGTCAAGCCGGTGCGTTACGCAAGTCTTGTCGAGCAGGTTGCCATGCGGCCCGACCTGGTTGCGAAACCCGTCCAACCCGAACCGCAATTGCAGTGCGCAGAGTCCGAGCCGGAACCGTCACCGCCGGTCCAGGACAAGTCCGTGAACGAGCCGGCCGACAAGACTGTGCCGCGAGGTTTGAGATTCCTTCTGGCCGAGGACAATGCGATC
>JANYBR010000527.1 GCA_025360685.1 Pseudomonadota bacterium | reverse complement strand
CGGATCGCGAATGCCAGCTTCGTCATAGGCACGCTTGGACGCAATGCGCGCGGTATGGAAGTAACTGCCGTCCCAGGAATTGTGCTGGCTCTCCAGCCCGTTCGACAGGGACAGCTGCAGCGCCTTCACCGTGATCGCATTCTTCTTTCCCATGGCGCGGGCGATTTCCGGCGTAGTGACGATGGCGCAGGCGGCGCCATCCGACACGCCGCAACAGTCAAAGAGACCGAGCGGCTCGGCGATCATCGGTGCGTTGAGGCATTGTTCCTCGGTGATCGGCTTCTGCAGATGGGCCTTTGGATTCTTGGCGCCGTTGGCATGGCTTTTGACCGAGACGTGCGCAATCGCGCGCTTGAGGTCTTCCTTTGAAACACCGTGCTTGGCGCGGTAGGCGGACGCTAGCTGCGCGAAGTTGCCAGGCGCCGAACCGTTGGCTGCCCAGAGCGGCGCGAGGCTGGCGCCTTCGCGCTGCGGCAGGCCGCCATAGCCGGTGTCCTTCAGCTTTTCGACGCCGAGTGCCAACGCGATGTCGCAAGCTCCGGCCGCGACGGCATAGACCGCGCCGCGGAACGCCTCCGAACCGGACGCGCAGAAATTTTCGACCCGGGTCACAGGAATATTGGGAAGGCGCAGGGCAACTGACAGCGGCGTGCCGCCCTTGCCCACATGCTGCTCCTCGATCGCGGTGCCGAACCACGCCGCCTGGATCTGGTTGGTTTCGACACCCGCATCCTGCAGCGCCTCGAGATAGGCCTCGACCATCAGTTCTTCGGCGCCCGATTCCCAGCGCTCGCCGAACTTGGAGCAGCCCATGCCCAGAATCGCGACCTTGTCCTTGATGCCGGTTGCCATGACTTCGTTTTCCTTCCTGGGTGGCCCCTGCGAAGCCGAGGCCGCCAATTCAAACCATATTGTCTTTGACCTCGCACCCCAAATCCGGGGCCGCGACGAACCGCGCCACTATAACGATGTTTGGCGCCTTTTGGATCAGGGCTGCACTAAAGCCGGTACGAAATCATGGCCTCGACCGATGCTTGATAGCCGTGGGCCGGCCGCGGTTGGTCGTCCTGCACCCGGGTCGCCAGGTCGAAATGCATGTTCCGGAGCGGAAACCCAAGCCGAGCCTCCGCCATGTTGATGTGGACAGGCGCGGTGGTCACCACATTGCCGGCCAAATTTTGCGGATTGGAAATGGCCGCATGATGAAGGCTGAACTCATACGACCAATTGTCCGAGTCCTGAAAGCTCGCCTGAATGCTGAGCAGAGTCGAATCGCTGTCGAGACTGAAACCCAAGGTGCAGCCGCGATATCGCATTCCGTCGGCATACTGGAAGTTGTTGTAGGCGGCGCCATGGAGCACGTTGCCAAAGCTGAAGATGTTGATCGTCGGAACTGCGTCGGTGTATTCCGTCGTCAGCCGCAGCGCATTGCGATTTATCGGAATCCACAGACTGGCGCCGAACAGGTGGCTGGTGGCCGAGTGGGTTATGGGGCTTGAGTCCTCGTTCATCAACTGCGTGTAGCCTTCGAACGGAGCGCCGAAGACGAAGGAGCTATACCGGACGTCGATGAGTCCCTCATCGTTGGTATGATTGATGTGCGAGGGATCGTTCGCAAACTCGAAATAGTATTTGAAGGGCACGCAAGAGTGCCCCTTGCCGCACAATTCTTCCGTGCGCGCCAGTCCGATCTCCAGCCCGGGCAGCGGATTGAACGTGACCCTGAGCCCGTTATAGATCGTGTTCGTCGCGACGCGGCTGTCGTCCAGCAGCCCTACAAAAAACTCAGCCTGCCAGGGACCGAGCCACGATAGCCACGGGCTGTTGAAGGCGGTGGTTTCACCGCGCTCGATGCCTATTTGCGGAAACGGCCGCGCATTGTTCGAGAGCGACAGGGCGGAAACCCATCCTGGTCCCCACCAATGGGTAAGATAGCCTGCATAGACGATGGCGCCACCCAGTTTCTGTGCAATGTAGCTTCCGTCGGGGACAATGGCCGTGCGACCCGAATGATCGTGAATCTCTCCGCCGATCGAAATTCGGATCGCGGTGGAGTCACCTACATATTCAGCCGACACCTGACTTTGCGCGACCTCGCGCCCAAGACTGTCGAAACCGCGCACGACGCTCGGACTGTTCGTGCCATCGACCGTCGCGCTCGCATTCAACTCGCCGAACCGCATCTGCAGTTGCGCCGCCTGCAGAACGCGCCTTGCGGCTTCTTGAACGAACTGCGGTCGATGCGAGAGGGACGCGGGATCACCCAAGCGGGAGACGATGCTTGCCCAGGGCAGTGGCCATTGCGTCGTCACATCGTCAATCGAGCCGGCGGCAGCAAGGATTTCGATGTCGGAGCGCAATTGGGCGTCTCCGACTTCTGCCCAGGGAGACGCACTGGCAGATGATGCCGCCAACACGCCGACCAGCCCACAAAATTGCGCCAGCCGGCGGAAAGCTGTCATTGCCTACTCTTTGTTGTGCGCCGTTCGTACAATTGTATGCGCAGATTTGCATGGAGCGCAGCGCATGCACACGCGCACCACTCCCGAACGAGCGCGAGTGTGCGATGAGGAAAACCCGATTAATAGATGCTAGGCGGCAGCGAGGTTTTTTGGACGACGTAAATCTTTCGCCAGTCCCTCACCCATCAGGTCGACAAAGTTGTCGCAGTAAAACCGATCGATCTGTTGCTGCGTACAACCTTGCAGTGACTCGCCAAAGCGCTTGAGAGGGTTGCGGCCGCCTTCGACATGCGGGAAGTCCGATGAGAACAAGCAGACCTCGTCGCCGCTATTGCGGATGATCCAGCCCGCGTCCTCGTGCGGATAAGGCGTCACGCGGACTTGACGGCGCACGAACTCCGACGGCTTCAAGGAAAGCCTTTGCAGACGTTCTTCGTTCTTCACGAACGCCAAAGCGGCCGAGTCCATGTTGCGCATCCAGCCCGGCACCCAGGATGCACCGAGTTCAATCGCGCCGAATTTCAGCTTCGGGAAGCGGTCAAGCACGCCATCGAAGATCATCGCGGCCAGAGTCAGCTCCACGGAGTGCGGAATCGGCATGTAGCTGACGGAAGTGAAATTCTCTTCACCGCCGTGAAAGTCCTTCACCCGCGGCAGGCCGTTCTCGAAATAGTCTGCCTTCAGTTTTTCCTCGCCGCCGACATGGAACACGACGGGAAGTCCTGCCTCCTGCGCCATCGCCCAGATCGGATCATGCGCGATGTGGCTTTGTGCGTGCCCCCTGGGTGGCTTGGACGCGACGAGAAGCGCCTTGCAGCCCAGATCAATGGCTTCGCGTGCTGCCTTCTTGGCCAGGTCGAAATCCACCAGCGGTACGTAACCTGTGCCGAGGAAGCGCCGATCGACGGAACAGAAGTCGACCATCATGCGGTTGTGCGCCTCGGCAGCGGCATATGCGAGTTCGACTGGTCCGCTCTCGTCGAGTCCGAAATTGCCGAGGCACCAGGTTGTGAAGATCAACTGACTTGCGAAGCCGAGATTGTCGAGCGTGCGGGGCCGGTCGTCGCGGCGGAACGAACCATGCGCTTCATAGTTTTTGCGCAAAAGTACATTGGTGTCCGAGCCGGAACGAAAATCGGGATCGTCGTGCTGAGCCCTCGCTTTCTTCACCCAACCAGCGTCGCGCGGGTTCTTCTGCAATTTCGGGAGCGCGTCATAGGCGGCGCGAAACTTGGGATCGAAATAGGCGTCCAGACTGTCCGGCAACTCCATCAGATGCGAGTCGGCATCGTGGACGACGCGGTTTTCGACATAGGCCATGGACGCTCTCCCCAATATCGTTGATGCAATTATATCAGACCGGAACAGCTTTCCAGAAGTAGCGTACAAAGCCGCGTTTTGGGTCGAAATCCTTGATTCGGAACGTCATGCGCACCTTGGTGCCGGTATCGATCTGGCCTTGCTCCACATCGGTGATGTCGGCCATCAGCCGCCCGCCCTCCGCGAAGGTGATCATGCCGTAGTGACTTGGCGGGTCCATCGAGTAGGTCAGGAAGTCGGCTGACCAGGACAGCACCGAGCCGGGCTGCTCGGAGAAGCCATAATCGTCCTGGCTGTCGACCGCCTTGCAGTTCGGATTCACACAGATGCGGCTCTTGGGATATTGCGCCGTGCCGCAGACACGGCACTTGCCGCCCATCAGGCTGAGCAGCATGTCGCTCTTTCTGTAGAGCACGGTCAGCGCGGTGCGCTTGTCAACCTCGGAGCGCATGCCTTTCTCGAGTTCAACAAGTCCGTTGAAGCCGAGGAACTTGAGGTAGTTTGTTTCCTCCTTACGGCGAGCCAGAGATCCGGTGACGCCATTGCGTTTGGGAAGTTCAGCCAGGTTCGGCGTGACTTCGAACAACAACGCATCGGCGCCATGCGCGAATTGGACGACAAGTATTTTGTCGCCGGCCTTGGCCTGTTCGATGGCATGCACGAGCATGAGCAGCGCGTGCCCCGCTCCGGCGTCGCCGACATTGACGGCAAGACTGTCACGAACCTTCGCCGGATCGATGCCGCACTGCTTGGCGATGGCCTGGTCAAGCTTGGCGAACGGACAAGGCAAGATGAAATGTGCGATCGACGATGCGGACGTGTGCGTCTTTTCGAGGAGTTCCTTGACGATCGCAGGAACAATCTTGGAGTAGCCTTCGTCGCGGATCCAGCGCTCTTCCCAATTGTAGTCGAAGTCCTCGCCCTCGCCGCGAAAGTGATCCACAAAGTCGAGAGTAAGTGTGTGGCTGCCGATGAATTTCGCGATGACATTGTCGCTGCCCAAGGCAAATGCGGCAGCCGCGTCGCCATAGGCCAGCTCCTGCGACGATGCGGCCCGTGCCTTGCGCTTGTCGCTCGCCAGCAGCAACGGGGATTTGAGGCGTCCGCCCGCCACGGCGTCGAGCGCCGCGATCAGCGCCGACGTACCGGCACGCTGAGACGATGAAAGATCGACCGACGAAATCCCCTCGCCAAGACCGAGCGCCGCGGCGACGATGCCGGCATTCAGCCGATCGGCGTAGGGCAGAGTCGTCGAGGCGAAGTATACGCCGTCGATATGCGCGCGATCTTTGACGGGATCGCTCGCAGGAACGCAATCACGGCCAGCCTCGAATGCCATGGTGATGGCATCTTCATCCCAGTTCGCCATAGCGCGTTCGCCTTTGGCGCCGCCGACAAGGTTGGGTGCGAACCAGGCATTGGCCTGCGCCACGGATTTGCGCTGCAGGCGTCGGCGCGGAATGTAGGCGCCATAGGCGGTAATGCCGATCATCGGAATTTCCTGTCAGGTCTTCTCAAGAAAAACAGGTTTTGCAGGGCGCGACTAGGGTCTGGACTCACAACTTGATCCAGACGAGGGCGCCGACAATGGTTGCGGCGGCGAGGTAGTTTCTGGCGAGTTTGTCGTAACGGGTTGCAATGCGTCACCAATCCTTGATGCGGCAGAAGTAGTTCTCAATCTTGTGGCGCTGCCTGTAGATGCGCTTGGGACAGTACGCTTTCTTGGTGGCGGTGCTGCGGCTGGGAATGACGGGAAGAGACCCTTCGTCCTCGATTTGCTGGCGCACCTTCTGGCTGTCATAGGCCTTGTCGGCGGAAACGGCGAACGCCGGATTTGGTGTGTTCAAAACCTCTTCGACAACTTGGCTGTCATGGACTTGGCCACCGGTCACGATGAAATTCAGCGGGCGGCCTTTGCTGTCGACGACCGCGTGGATTTTCGTACTGCGCCCGCCCCGGCTGACGCCGATAGCCTGATTTTGTTCCCCCCTTTTGCGCCGCTGGCCGCCCGATGGGCCTTCACGATAGTGCTGTCGATCAGATAAAGGCTGTCGCGTGATTTTGAGGCCAGCTTGTCGAAGATTTTCTTCCAAATGCCACGTCGGGACCAGCGGTTGAAGCGATTATAGGCGGTTGTGTATGGGCCATAACGTTCGGGCAAGTCCCGCCATGGCATGCCGGTCCGCAGCACATAAAAGATCGCATTCATGATCTTGCGGTCATCGACCCGGGCGCTCTTGCGGCTGTTGGGCAGCAACGGCTCGAGGAGCAACCACTCCTCATCGGACAAATCAAATCTCATGATCCACCTCCGATCACGGTGAATCACTGTTCGCCTAAATTTTCAATGCTCTATGTGAGTACAGACCCTAGACGTGTCGTCCCAAAGTTCACCGAAGCGACACGTCGTGTCGACGCTGCACAAGTGGCGTCAGGCGGGGAATGTTGATGAACCTGGCTCTCGATTCCGTGTCCGGCGGCATGCTTTTTGGCGCGCTGATCGCCTCGCTCGTCATCCTATTCCACGCGCCGCTGATCGCTGAAAAACTGGGCATCATGGATCACCCGGATTTATTCCGGAAACGGCATCCGCAGGTCACACCTCTAGTCGGAGGTTTAGCGATCATGGTCCCCCTGCTTTTGTGGGGTGCCGGAACTCTGTTCTGGAGCCACGACGCCAGCGAACGACTTGTGGTGGTGATCGTACTGTGTGGGGCGGGAGCAACATTGGTTGGATACGCCGACGACCAATCGAGTACTTCGCCGTCCAGCCGCTTGGCATCACTGTTGCTCCTGACCGCCATAGCGCTCGCTCTCGATCCCAATCTGTTACCGGCACGGCTGAACTGGGGCAGCTTCAAGCCGCTCTCGCTTGCACCGTGGGCCGGCTATATTCTGATGGCTCTATCGATGGCCGGTTTTGTCAACGCTGTGAACATGGCGGACGGTCAGAACGGCATCGTCACGGGCATGTTCGTCATTTGGTCGGCCTGTCTGATGATTGTAACGGGTGGCTCAACGCAAGGCGCAGCCCAGGTACTATTCGAGACCGCACTCGTCGCGTTTGTTTTCAACATGGCTGGTCGTGTCTTTCTCGGCGATTCCGGCACCTACGGAGTCACGTTTGTCTTTGGAATTCTCGCTATGCGTGCGCACAACAAATGGGGCGTTTCCGCCGAAACCATCATGGTTTGGTTTTTCATACCAGTGATGGATTGTGTCCGCCTAATGGTCACACGGATGCTGCGCGGTCAGGTACCGTCGGACGGTGACCGCAATCACTTTCATCATCGCCTGCAGGACCATCTCGGAAAAAGCTACGCTCTGCTGATTTATCTCGGGGCAGTCGGTTTGACGTCGCTTGCCGCTTCATTGAGGCCGGACATGTCTCTTGTCTGTCTGATGGTACTGGTGGCGTTCTATTTGAGCTTCGCGTGGCTCGGCCAGGCGAGTGCCATTGAAGAAGCAACTGTCGAGACCAGTCCAAAGGACCGTCGCGTGCACCAGACCGGAAACGACAATGTCGTCCTGCTCGATAACAAAGAGCGAAAGCGCGACCACTCATAGTTCGCTCCGCAACCCCGTTTGGCCGGCAGCCGGCCGGGCGGACACCGTTCCTCAGCGGCCATTGACCTGCGTCACAAGGTATGGTGTTGCCTCGCGTCAGCGATTGCATCACCAGTTGGTCCATGAAGGTCTCGGAGTTTGACTTTACACTACCCGACGAGCAGATCGCGCTGCGACCGGCAGAACCGCGAGATAACGCGCGTCTGCTGGTCGTCGACGCAGCCGGCCGGCGTTCGCACAGGCTTGTGCGGGATTTGCCTGACCTGCTGCGGCGGCCGGACTGCCTGGTATTGAACGACACAAGGGTGATCAATGCGCGACTGCGGGGGCATCGCGCTGGCCGTGGCGCGGCCTCTCCGAAGATTGAAATTCTTTTGCACCGCCGCATTGCCAAAGATCGGTTTCTTGCCTTCGCCCGGCCCGCACGAAAGCTTGCCGAGGGTGACGCGTTGCAGCTTGGTTCGTCGCTGACGGCCTCGGTCGTACGGCGAGGCGAGGGCGGAGAAATCGAGCTCAAGTTTGCACTGTCAGACGATGCGCTGGATGAACAAATCGAAGAGCAAGGCGAAGTGCCGCTACCGCCCTATATTGCTGGCAAGCGGTCGGCTGATGATCGTGATCGCGCAGACTATCAGACGGTCTTCGCGCGTCATGATGGATCGGTGGCCGCACCGACCGCTGGACTGCACTTCACAGCCGGACTGTTGCGGCGCCTCTCGGATCGCGGGATTGGGCACGAAACGATCACCTTGCATGTCGGCGCCGGCACGTTCCTGCCCGTCAATGCCGAGAACACGGCGGAACATCATATGCATCCGGAGTGGCTCAAGATCGACAGCGCCACGTCGGCCCGGCTCAACGCTGTTCGCGAAGACGGAGGATGCATCATCTCGGTCGGAACGACTTCGCTTCGCGCGCTCGAAACGGCCGCATCGAGCGGCGGCGCGATTTTGCCCTATTCGGGCGATACGGATATCTTCATTACGCCGGGATACAAGTTCAAAGCGGTGGATGTGCTCTTGACGAATTTTCATCTGCCACGTTCGACTCTCTTCATGCTGGTCAGCGCCTTTTGCGGCCTGGACGTGATGCGCGACGCTTACGCCGAGGCCATCCGTGAGAACTATCGCTTCTACTCCTATGGCGACGCCTGCCTTTTGTTTCGGCCGGTATCGTGAGTGGTTTTCGCCTTGAAATTTCTGCAACTGACGGTGCCGCGCGCGCTGGAGTGTTGAAAACTCCACGTGGCGACATTCGCACGCCGGCTTTCATGCCGGTCGGAACCGCCGCCACCGTGAAGGCGATGCTACCGGCCTCAGTGCGCCAAACGGGCGCCGACATCGTGCTGGGAAACACCTATCATCTGATGCTCCGGCCCGGCGCCGAACTGATCTGTCGGTTGGGAGGCTTGCACAAATTCATGGGCTGGGACGGGCCGATCCTCACCGACTCCGGCGGCTTTCAGGTCATGTCCCTGTCGAAGCTGCGCAAGATCACGGAGGAGGGCGTTCGCTTTCGTTCCCACATCGACGGCAATGAGGAATTCCTCTCCCCGGAAAGGGCGATGGAAATTCAGCGCTTGCTGGGCTCAGACATCCAGATGGTATTGGACGAATGTCCAGCCTATCCGGCCGCGGAAGCCGAGATCGAGAAATCGCTTTCACTCTCCATGCGTTGGGCGTCGCGGTCGAAGGCCGCATTCGACACACAGCCGGGTCGAGCGTGTTTTGGCATTGTTCAAGGCGGCGTCTATCCGGCATTGCGCCGTCGGTCCGTTCAGGCGCTATGTGAAATCGACTTCGACGGCTACGCCCTTGGAGGACTCGCTGTCGGCGAAGATCAGCGCGCGATGTTCGATGTCCTGGATGCGACTGTTCCGCATCTGCCGAACGATCGTCCGCACTATCTCATGGGCGTAGGCAAGCCCGACGACATCGCCGGTGCCGTACTGCGCGGGATCGACATGTTCGACTGCGTGCTGCCGACGCGCTCGGGGCGGAACGGACAGGCCTTCACGCGGTACGGTACGCTCAATCTGCGCAATGCCCGCCACGCACAGGATGCCTCGCCGCTGGACGAGAAGTGTCGCTGTCCGGCGTGCCGGCAGTTCAGCCGCGCCTATCTTCATCATGTTGTCAAAAGCGGTGAGATCATCGCGTCAATGCTGCTGACATGGCACAACTTGACCTATTTCCAGGACTTGATGGCCGATCTGCGCGAAGCGATCGCGGCCGGCCGGCTGGCGGAAACCGTGGCGCGGATTGCGGCGGCCTATCCCCGCGAGGTGGAAAAATCACCTGAAATGCTTGATTGACCCTTGCCGACCCCGCACCTATGGTCCGCCCGCGTTTGGAAGAGCCCGTAGCTCAGCGGCAGAGCATCTGACTTTTAATCAGAGGGTCGATGGTTCGATCCCATCCGGGCTCACCAAAACTCAGCAGTAAGATCAAGATAGTCAGATTGAGGCTCTGCTTCGTTTTGGATCAATCGTCGTTCGACATTGTCCGGCGCGCCGGTTCGCGACCCAAAACATGTTTGCGAAGAGTTGGTCTTGCTGATTGGGCGAATTGCAGGCGAGACGGCATGATCGATCGCCAATCTGCGGCCAGAACATATGAACCTGCCCACGCTCGTCATAGCCGCAATTAACGCCGTTGCGAATCATGTTCGAATCGGAGCGCAGCCGCTATGACGCCAGACAAATGATGTCCTCGCGGCCTCACCGGCGGGCGGCAATCAAAAGCTGACCTTGGCTGAAGCGTGGGCAGGTTCATATGTTCTGGCCGCAGATTGGCGATCGATCATGCCGTCTCGC
>JANYBR010000515.1 GCA_025360685.1 Pseudomonadota bacterium | reverse complement strand
GTTGATGGCATTTCTGTGGACCGCGCTGGAGTATCTGCGCGCGCCGGAAAAACAATCACACGCGGGTTCGTTCCTCAGCTGGTCGTTCGCGATTGTCGGTCTCGTTTATCTTCAGATGCTGCTGGGCGCGCTCGTCGCGGGACTTCACGCGGGACTGATCTACAATACATGGCCGTTGATGGACGGCAGAGCGATCCCCGAAGACGCATTTTTCCAGTCGCCCTGGTGGCTCAACTTTTTCGAAAATCCGGGCACCGTGCAGTTCGATCATCGCGTCGGCGCCTACATCGTCGCGTCGATGGTGTTCGTGCTTTGGTGGCTGGAGAGCGCTGCGAAGTTGAAGGGATTCGTATACCGCAGCGGAAATGCGTTGTTGAACGTGACGCTCGTGCAAGTCGTCCTCGGCGTGGCGACCCTGCTGTTGCAGGCGCCCGAAATTCTGGCGGCGCTGCATCAGTTGATGGCGGCGCTGCTGCTTTGTGCCGCGGTGTGGCACGTTTTCGAGCTGCGCTATGCCGCCAGGGCCTGATCCAGATCCGCGATGACGTCTTCGACGCTTTCGATACCGATCGAGACGCGAACGACATCGTTGCCCGCGCCAGCGGCTGCGCGCTGCTCGTCTTCCAGCTGTCGATGCGTCGTGGACGCCGGATGGATGATGAGGCTGCGCGTGTCGCCGACATTGGCAAGGTGGCTGATCAGTTTCACATTGTTGACGATCTTGACGCCCGCGTCGTAGCCGCCTTTCACGCCGAACGTAAACACCGAACCGGCTCCCTTGGGGCAGTAGGTGCGGTGCAGGCCATAGGAGGGGTCGCCCTCCAACCCGGCATAGTTCACCCACGAAATCTTGGGATGTTTCTTGAGCCATTGTGCCACGGCAAGAGCGTTGTCGCAGTGTTTCTGCATGCGCAGCGGCAATGTTTCGATGCCCGTCAAAACGAGGAACGCATTCATCGGCGAGAGCGCCGGACCCAAATCGCGCAATCCCAGAACGCGGCAGGCGATGGCGTACGCCATGTCGCCGAACGTCTCCCACATCTTCATGCCGTGATAGGACGGGCAGGGCTCGCTCAAAGTCGGATACTTGCCGCTGCCCCAGTTGAACTTGCCGGAGTCGACGATGATGCCCGCCATCGAATTGCCGTGGCCGCCGAGGAATTTCGTCGCCGAATGCAGGACGATGTCGGCCCCCCATTCGATCGGGCGGATCAGATAGGGCGAGGCCAGGGTGTTGTCCACGATCAGCGGCACTCCGGCGGCGTGAGCGATGCCGGCAATGGCCTCGATGTCGCTGATGATTCCGCCGGGATTGGCGATGCTTTCGATGAACACCGCTTTTGTTTTTGAGGTGATGGCCTTCTTGAATGTCTCGGGTTCGCGCGTGTCCGCCCACTTCACGTGCCAGTCGAATTTGGCGAAGCCCTGGCTGAACTGATTGATCGAACCGCCATAGAGCTGGCGCGCCGAAACGATCTCGTCGCCGGGGCTCATCAAAGTGTGAAGCGCGACAAGCTGGGCAGCGTGGCCGGAGGCAACGGCGAGCGCCGCGCGACCGCCTTCGAGGGCGGCGACACGCTCTTCGAGAACCGCATTGGTCGGGTTCATGATCCGCGAATAGATGTTTCCGAAGACCTGAAGATTGAACAGAGCGGCGGCATGATCGGCGTCCTCGAACACGAATGCGGTGGTCTGGTAGATCGGAGTCGCGCGCGCCCCCGTGGCCGGATCGGGCTGGGCACCGGCGTGGACGCTGAGCGTATTAAAGCCATAGTCAGCCATCGTTCGTCTCCGTTTCAGAAAGCCAGTCGGCCCTTGAGATCGTCGAACGGCACCATGACATGTTCGCGATAGGCCGGTCGATCCTTGAGCCGATCGTACCAGGATTTCACATTCGGCAGATCCGGCCTGTCGATCTCGAGTTCGAAATAGCGATAGAGCTGAACTCCGGTTGCGATGTCGCCGATCGTGAGCGTGTCGCCCGCCACGAAGCTTCGGCCCTCCAGATGATGGTCCAGCATGCGAAACAAGATTGCGCTGCGGGCGATTCCCTGCCGGATCGCGTTCCAGTTCCGCAGATTTTCCGGCGTGCGGTAGAAGTTCCAGAACACACCGCCGACGAAAGCGGGCTGCAGATCAGCGGTGGTCCACTCCATCCACATGTCGGCGCGCGCACGCACGTCCGCGTCTTCGGGCCAGAGCGAGCCGACGCCGTATTTGGCCGCGAGATAGCGGACGATGGCATGCGATTCCCAGACCACGGTTCCGCTGTCGTCGATAACCGGAACGCGGCGGTTTGGGTTCATGGCCCCGAATTCATCGGTGTCGAGGCCTCCGAATGGTCCACCCGCGTCGATGTGCTGGTGAGGCACGGCCAGTTCGCCGATTGCCCACATAGCTTTCTGCACATTGATCGAATTGCGCCGGCCCCAAATCTTCAACATCGCTACGGCCTTATACTCGCTTCAGGTTGCCGCCCTTGCCAAAGAGGAGGGGCTTGCGGTTGTCGATCACCTTGCGGTTGACGCCCATCCAGCCAATCTCACCGGAGAAGCGGCCGTGCTCGATTTTGGGGCAGCGATCCATGACGACGGTAAGTCCGGCAGTGCGCGCCAATTCTGCAGCTTCCTCGCTGATGACGCCAAGCTGCATCCAGATAACCTTGATGCCAAGGCGATCCTTTTCCTCCACCGCTTCCCTCACGACGCCGGGCGCTGCATCGGACATGCGGAAAATATCGACCATATCGACGGGCGCGGGGACATCCTTGAGCGAGCCGTAGACGGTTTGGCCGAGAACCTTCTTCCCCGCCATGCCCGGATTGATCGGATGAACGATGTAGCCCTTCGCGAGCAGATACATCATCGCAAAGTAGGACGGCCGCATGTCGTTGCCGCTCGCGCCGACCATCGCGATGGTTTTTGTGGAGCGCAGAATAGATTTGATGAGATCGTCAGAATATGGGGGCATCAATCCGGCCATTTGGGCTCGCGCTTTTCCACGAACGCTCCAATGCCTTCGGCCGCTTCGGCTGCCAGCATGTTCTCGGTCATGACACGCGAGGCATAGTCATAGGCGTCGCTGAGGCTCAACTCGATCTGTTTGTAGAATGCTTCCTTGCCAATTTTCAGTGTGCGGTGCGGCTTGGTGGCGATCAGCTGGGCCAGCTTGGTCGTCTCCGCCTCCAGTGATTCCGGCGCCACCACGCGATTGATCAGGCCGAGGCGATGCGCTTCGTCGGCAGAAATCATCTCGCCGGTCAGGAGCATCTCGATGGCGTGTTTACGCGAAACATTACGCGACAGCGCCACCATCGGTGTCGAACAGAACAGCCCGATATTTACGCCTGGTGTCGCGAAGCGCGCTGTAGAAGAGGCAACGGCGAGATCACAGCTCGCCACAAGCTGACAGCCGGCAGCGGTTGCGATGCCCTGGATTTGCGCGATCACCGGCTTGGGGTGACGTACGATTGTCTGCATGAGTTTCGAGCATTGCTGGAACAGCGCAGTGAAGAACGCCTTGCCTTTGTCGGGGTCTGTTCGTCGCGCAGTCATCTCTTTGAGATCGTGGCCCGACGAAAAGGCTGGGCCGTCGGCGGCTATGACGATCACTCGAGCTGACGTGTCCGATGCCGCGGCGTCCAGGGCGTCCTGCAAGGCTGCCATGAAGGCCTGGCTCAGCGCATTGCGAGCACTCGCCCTGTTCAGCGTGAGACGCAGGACGGCGCCATCCCTTGCCGTGAGTACCAGCGGTTCAGCGGTCGGCGCGTTCATTTCGATCTCCGCTCGGTTATCTTGACGCCTTTGACGGTGTTTGAGCCAGCGGTCAAGACGGGGCCCAAATTGGGCGGGCGACGTTCGCGGCAAGTTCATGAATACGGTAATATGATACCGTATGAACAAAACCCAGCAAAATCGGCCATTTCGCTTGACGTGCCAGAACGGCCCGCGTATAGCCCGCGCCCGAACTATATTTCCTGATAGGTCCTGCCATGAAAACCTACTCGGCCAAGGCATCCGAGATCGAGAAAAAGTGGATCCTCGTCGATGCCCAGGGCCTCGTCGTTGGCAGGCTCGCTTCGATCATCGCGCTGCGTCTTCGCGGCAAGCACAAGACCACATTCACGCCCCACATGGATTGCGGCGACAACGTCGTCGTCATCAATGCGGCCAAGGTCGTGCTGACGGGCAACAAGCTCAAGAAGAAGGTGTACTACCACCATACGGGCTATATCGGCGGCATCAAGGAACGCACGGCTGGCGAGGTCATGCGCGGCAAGTTCCCGGAACGGGTGCTGCACAAAGCCGTCGAACGCATGCTGCCGCGTGGGCCGCTTGGCCGCCGACAACTCTCGAATCTGCGTGTCTATCCTGGTGCGGAGCATCCGCACGAAGCGCAGCAGCCCGAGAAGGTCGATATCGGCAGCATGAATCCCAAGAACACCAACTATCGCAAGGCGAGCTAGGCCCATGGCGGAAGACGTAAAGAGCTTTGGCGAACTCAAATCCACGCTGATCAAGGCCAAGACGGCGGACAAGGCGGAAGCCGGAGAGCAGCCCAAGTCGAACCGCGACTCCAAGGGCCGCGCCTATGCAACGGGCCGCCGCAAGAATGCGGTTGCGCGCGTTTGGATCAAGCCGGGCCGGGGGCAGATCACCGTCAATGGACGCGACGAGAAGGTTTATTTTGCACGTCCTGTGCTGCGCATGATCCTGCGTCAGCCGCTGATCGCCACAAACCGTGATGGCCAATTCGATGTGATCGTCACGGTCGTGGGCGGCGGACTTTCAGGCCAGGCCGGCGCAGTGCGGCACGGCATCTCGCGCGCGTTGGTTGCGTACGAGCCTAGCCTGCGCGTGGCACTCAAGCCCGGCGGCTTCCTGACGCGCGATCCACGCGCCGTGGAGCGCAAGAAGTATGGCCGGCCCAAGGCTCGGCGCAGCTTCCAGTTCAGCAAACGCTGATCCACGTTCAACTCGAAATCAAGACGGCCGGACGAGTAATCGTCCGGCCGTTTCATTTTCTGCTCGCCCCGCCAAAGTCGAACTTACTTGGCCGGATTGAAAGCTGGCGGCACCGGGCCATAAGCGTTTGCTTCGGTTTGCCCCGGCTGGGCACAGAAGTAGATCAGTGCAATCCAAGCGACGAGAGCGACAATCGAAACCACCAGCCAAAGCGTGGCAAACAGAAGTAGGAAGCCGATTGCGCCGAGCAAACCACCGACTATCCCGACTACTCCAATCAAAAAAAGGACCGCGGCCGCGGCTGTCGCGACCAGAGCCAGCGTTCCGTTGCGGCCAGTATCCTGTAGCCGCCGTGTTGCCATTCCGTAGTTTGGAAGGAGCATCGCCAGGCCAAACAAATTTGTCAGAACACCGTGCAGAACAATGCTCTGGAGAATGGTGACCCCGATCGCGACAGCGATTTGAACGAGGACGAAGTACCAGAATTGGGTTAGGCCAACCCGGCCATTGAGGTCGAAATAGTGGTTCGTGACGGTATCAAGGAAGTTCTGCCAGAGCTTGTTGATATCCATTGCGCCCCTCCTGCAAGTGGTGCCTGCAAATTCAGGGGCGGGTTTGATCCGGACGCATGGCTGCCGGATTTTGGCGGCTCCTCCCACCCCAAATGGGACTCGCCTCGATTGAGCTAAGGGCGCAAGAACTTGTGAGTCAAGCAAATCGCCTTTATGCACTCGACGCTATGACGACTTCGATCTTCATCGACGGTGCGGCGGGCACGACGGGACTCGAAATTCGAGAGCGACTCGCAACGCGCAGGGACTTGACGGTCGTCCAATTGTCGGACGTCGACCGGAAAGATGCGGCTGCACGCGCTCGTGGGCTGAACGAAGCCGATATCGCAATCCTGTGCCTGCCGGACGACGCGGCGCGGGAGGCAGTCCGACTCATCACGAGCCCTGACGTGCGCATCATAGATGCTTCGACCGCGCATCGCGTCGCGCCGGGTTGGGTTTTCGGCTTTCCGGAATACGAGCCCGGGAATTACGAAGCGATCGCAAACGCAAAGCGGCTGACGAACCCAGGCTGCTATTCGACGGGATTTCTTGCGCTCATTAGACCGCTGGTGCGCGCGCGATTGATCCCGGCCGATGCGCCGCTCTGCGCCAACGCCGTGTCCGGCTACTCCGGCGGAGGCAAGGCGATGATCGAAGAGTTCGAAAACAAGGACTCGCCGAACTACGTCGAAACCGCCGTGCGCGCCTACGATCTCACGCTGGCCCACAAGCATGTGCCGGAAATGATGGAGCGTGGCGGGCTCACGCATCCGCCGGTCTTCGCGCCGAGCGTCGGTCGCTACTATCGCGGCATGATGGTCGAAGTTCCGCTCCAGCTTTGGTCATTGCCCGGCGTTCCGACGACGGCGCAAATGCGTGACGCGCTAGGCGATACCTATCGCGGGCGTCCGTTCGTGGAGGTTGCGAGCCTTGCCGAAACTGCCGCTTTGAAGACACTGGATGCGGAGATGCTGAAGAACACCAACAAGCTCAAGATCTATGTCTTCGGCAACGAGAAAACGCGCCAGGCGCGGCTGGTTGCCGTACTCGACAATCTCGGCAAAGGCGCATCGGGCGCAGCGGTGCAGAGTCTGAACATCATGCTCGGCCTGCCGGAAACAACCGGACTCCTGTGATGTATCGCCCCGCGGCTTTTGTTGTAGATGACTTCGTAAGACTTCACGCAGCAATTCGTGAAAGATCGTTCGCGACATTGGCGCGTGCTATGAACGGCGGGATCGCGTTCGCCTACGCGCCGGTCGTGCTCGATGAAAAGGTGGGGCCCTGCGGCGCGTTGCGACTGCATTTTTCGACGAACAATTCTATTGTCGAAGGTGCCGATGGCGCGCAATTTCATGTCTCGTTGCTAGGTCCAGACGCCTATGTCTCGCCCGATTGGTACGAGACGCCCGGCATGGTTCCGACCTGGAATTACATCACGGTTGAAGGGCAGGGCATTGCGCGAAAACTGAGCTCCGACGCGTTGCGGCAGCTTCTCGCCGACTTG
Source organism: Pseudomonadota bacterium (assembly GCA_025360685.1). Taxonomy (GTDB): domain Bacteria; phylum Pseudomonadota; class Alphaproteobacteria; order Micropepsales; family Micropepsaceae; genus Rhizomicrobium. Next base: position 6,039 of record JANYBR010000515.1, on the reverse strand, counting down.
TCGGCAGAGCAAGAAACGCGGCTCTTGCCGAAGAAGGCCTGGACGATCGAGAAAGTTCCAGAGCAGAAAATGAAGCTGTTGCTGGGCGCCATCGTCGGCTTTGAAATTCGGCTCGATAGGCTCGCTGGAAAGTTCAAGCTGTCGCAGAACATCAAGCCAGAGGATTTCGAGGGCACTTTGCGCGGCCTCGATGCGCGCGGCGATGCTGCGAGCGTGGCCGTCGCAGCGGCGATGCGAAAGGCTATTGCGCCTTGATCTTGACGTATGAGCCGGGGGCATTGCCGAGCGTCTGAAGCTTTCCGTCTCCAGGCTTGCGGGCAGGAACTTTTTTGCCAGACAGCTTGGAAAGCCATCTGTCCCAATCCGGCCACCATGAGCCGGGATGCTCGCTGGCACCTTCGATCCACGCCTCGACCGTCGCGGGAATTTTTTCGTTCGTCCAATATTGGTACTTCTTGGCGACCGGCGCGTTGATCACGCCGGCAATGTGTCCGCTTCCGGCCAGGATATAGCGGATCGGCCCCTTGAACAGCTTGGTGGTCTTGAAGATCGAACGATACGGGGCGATGTGGTCTTCCTTGGCCGATTGCAGGTAGACCGGAAGCTTGACCTTCGACAGGTCGAGTTTCACGCCTCCGAGCACCATCTTGCCTTTGGCCAGATTGTTCTCCTTGTAGCACTCGCGCAGGTAGAACAGATGCGTCTTTTCGGGCATCCGCGTCGTGTCGGAGTTCCAGTAGAGCAGGTCAAATGGCATCGGCTGTTTGCCGAGCATGTAGTTGTTGATGACGAACGACCAGATCAGGTCGTTGGCGCGCAGCATATTGAACGTCGTGGCCATCTTGCTGCCTTCGAGCACGCCTCCAGACGCTTGCATCTGCTGTTGCAGGGCTTCGAGCTGGGCATCGTCAACGAATACCGTCAGATCACCCGCTTCACTGAAGTCAGCCTGCGCGGCCCAAAAGGTCGCGGAATTGATGCGGGTGTCTTCCTTGGTCGCCATGTAGGCGAGTGCGGCCGTGAGCAAGGTCCCGCCGATGCAGTAGCCGACGACGTTGGGATCACGAACTCCCGTCGCCTGTTCGACCGCGTCCAGGGCGGCAAAAATGCCGTCGCGCATATAATCTTCGAAGGTTTTTTGCGCGAGCCTGCGATCGGGATTGACCCACGAAGCGACGAATACTGTGTAGCCCTGCGCCACCAGCCAGCGGATGAACGAATTTTCCGGCCGCAGGTCCATGATATAGAATTTATTGATCCAGGGCGGGAAGATCAGCAGCGGCCGTTCATAGGTATCTTCTGTCACCGGGTCGTATTGCAGCAACTCGAGAAGCTCGTTTCTGAAAATCACTTTCCCTGGTGTCGTCGCGATGTTTTCGCCGATCTTGAACGCGTCGGCCGATTGACGGATCGAGAGTCGTCCCTTGCCGCGCTCCATGTCGTCCAGCAGATTGTCCAGACCATTGACGAGGTTCTCGCCGTTCGACTGCAGCGTCGCGCGCAGCACCTCCGGATTTGTGACGATGAAGTTCGTCGGTGCGATCGCGTCGGCAAATTGCTTGGTATAGAAGTTGACGCGTTTGCGCGTGTCGTCGTCGATGCCCTCGACCTTGGCGACGGTGTCCTGCATCCAGTTTGCGGTGAGCAAATAGGATTGCTTGATGAAGTTGAAGACCTGGTTTTCCTGCCAGTCCTTGTCCTTGAAGCGCTTGTCGCCCGGCTTGGGGGCGACCACGGGCTCCGTTTCTCCACCCATCATCTTGCGGGCGGTGTTCTCCCACAGACCGAGAAAATCTCGCCAAAGCTGAATTTGCGCCTCGACCATCGCGGTTGGGTTTGCCGTCATCGCCTTCATCAGGGCCATGAACGGCGCCGCAATGTTGAGAGGATCGAGAGGTTCCTTGCTGCCAGAAGACTGACGCTTCAAAAAGTCGGCCAGCAGGCGCTGGGACTGCTGGCCCACGCGAACCATGTTCTTGGCAAATTCACCGGCATTGCCGACCGCGTACGGATTAACCGAGTCCGCGTCGCTCTTAACTGTCGATTTGGCCTTGGAGTCTTTCCCCGAATCGCCGAGCTTCTCTTGCATGACCTTCACCGGCTCGCCTCCCGGACGTGATAGCGCGCGCAGATACGCGTCCGCAAGGCGCGCCCGGGGAACGGATGTGGCAATTTTCCGTAGGATTTCATGGATTTGACAAGGAGTTAAGCTTGGAAGCCGTCGCAAGCGCCTGTATACCCAGAGCAACAGGATTCCGATGAGGCCGAGGTAGGACAGCATGACCAGGACTTTGGTTCGCCTCGCGGCGGTGCTGACCGTCGCTCTATGCACGAGCGCCTGTTCGACGATTGATGATTTTATCAGCGGCGATGCAACGCCCTCGACACCGACGGCCGATTCAAATGGCTTTCCGCCGGATGCGGCGGCGCCGGCGGCCTCGAATGGCGGAACGACACCCGACTTGGCGGCGATACCGGACAGGCCGTCGGGGACGACCACTCCGGACGCTCAGCGCGAAGCAGCAGACTCGCTTGCCGCCGATGCGGCACGCTCCAGATACAGTTCAGATGCACTCAAGGGCGGAACTGAAGCGGCCGCAGCCCCGCCTAGTGCCGACCAAGGCCGGGCGGTCGCCAGCGTATCGCCTCCGCAGACGTCGGCGCCACAAGCCAACAGCCCGGACACGACGGCACCGCCGCCTGATAACGCGACGCCTCCACCTGCCAACAGCCCAGCGCCGCCTTCGGCTGCGCCGACGGTACCCGTCGCGGCAATGCCAGTTTCGTCGCCAGGCGCCCAACCGGCAGTACCGCCCAATGGTGGCGTGTCTGGATCGCAGCCAGCGATGATGGCGGATACAACGCTGGGCTTTAAGCCTTCAGTTGCTCCGCCTCTTGATCCATCGATTTCCCAATTCGTCGCCCAGCCCATTATCGCGCGCTATCAGGAAACGGCGGCCAGCGCAGGCGTTGCGACAGGCCCGATCGCACCGTTGAATGCGCCTCGCGCGACAACGCCTGCCCGTCCGCGCCACGCGCGTGGCGGCGAGGGCGGTCCAGAGTCGATGTCTGGTTCTGTGGTCGCAAATCTCGACGTGCTGAACGGTCCGTCTGCGGCCAGCGCCTACGCGAATACAGTAGGGGGAACTCCGCAAGCGGTGGTCCTATTCCCAGGCGACGGCACGGCGCTTACCGCTGCCGGGCGGGCTCAGATCCGCGAGGCGGTCGAGGCGTTTCAACAACGCGGCGGCACCGGCTTCATCAAGGTGGTTGGCCACTCGTCGAGCCGCACGTCGAACATGCCAGTGGAAAAGCATCTGTTGGAGATATTCGCAAAATCCCAAGCTCGGGCGAACGCGGTTGCGCGGGAGATTATTCGCCAAGGCATTCCAGCCAGCCGTGTCCTGGTCGAGGCGGTCGGCGATAGCCAGCCGGTCTATTACGAGTCCATGCCGGAGGGCGAAGCAGGCAATCGCCGCGCGGAAATCTTCATTCAGGGTTAGACCTGAGGAACTGCCGCAAAGCCATTGACGGCCCAGCCTTTTTGCCGCGATGCTGCGAGCGCGAGGACGTGCGTCGCGTAGAAAAATGGTCCCGGAACCATGCAAACGGACTTTTACCGCATCAAGCGGTTGCCGCCATACATTTTTGAGGAAGTAAATCGCCTCAAGGCACAGGCGCGTGCTCGCGGCGACGACATCATCGATTTCGGCATGGGCAATCCGGACATGCCGACGCCCAAGCACATCGTTGACAAGTTGGTTGAGACGGCGCGCGATCCGCGCTCCAATCGATATTCCGCCTCACGGGGCATTAAGGGTCTTCGCAAGGCTTACGTCGCTTACTATCAGCGCCGTTTTGGCGTGACGCTGGATGCCGACAGCGAGGTCATCGCCGCACTAGGCTCCAAGGAGGGCTTTGCCAACCTGGCGCAAGCGATCACCGCGCCGGGGGACGTGGTCCTGGTGCCGAACCCGGCCTATCCGATCCATGCCTTTGGCTTCATCCTGGCTGGAGCAGCCATTCGACATGTACCTGCGACGTCGCCAGAAGAATATCTCAGCAGGCTTGGCAACGCGGTGCGCCACTCCGTGCCATCGCCTGTCGCGCTGGTGGTGAACTATCCATCGAACCCGACGGCACAGGTGGTTGGCCTCGACTTCTACAAGGAGGTTGTCGCATTCGCGAAGAAGCACGAGATCTGGGTGCTCTCGGATCTTGCCTATGCGGATGTCTACTTCGACGACGCCAATCCACCGCCTTCAATTTTGCAGATCGATGGAGCCAAGGATATCGCAATTGAATTCCAGTCGCTGTCCAAGACCTACGCCATGCCCGGCTGGCGGATGGGGTTCGCGGCCGGCAACAAGCATCTGATCGGAGCGCTCGGCCGCATCAAATCCTATCTGGACTACGGGGCGTATACGCCGATCCAAGTGGCGGCCGCCGCGGCGCTCAACGGACCGCAGGATTGCGTCGCCGAAATCCGCGCCATCTATAAATCGCGCCGCGATGTCCTGGTCGACAGCATGCAGCGCGCGGGTTGGAACATTCCGGCGCCCACCGCGTCGATGTTCGCCTGGGCGCCGGTGCCCGAGCAATATCGTGAGCGCGGGTCCATGGAGTTCGCAAAGCAGCTACTGGTTCACGCCAAGGTCGCCGTGTCGCCGGGCATTGGCTTTGGCGAGTATGGCGAGGGCTTTGTTCGAGTGGCGCTGGTCGAGAACGAACATCGCATCCGTCAGGCTGCACGCAACGTAAAGAAATTCCTGTCACTGCGGACGAATGAACCAGCCATCCTGGAAGCGGCGAAGTGAACGCACCCTTTCGGATAGCAATTGCCGGTCTGGGGACGGTCGGCGGAGATGTCGTCAAGGCGTTGCAGCTGCGCGACGCCGATCTTTCGCAGCGTGCCGGCCGGCAGTTGGAGATTGTCGCAGTTTCCGCGCGTGATCGCAGCAAGGCCAGAGCCGCCGACATCTCCACCTTTAACTGGACCGCGGACGCCACCGCGCTCGCCAAGTCGAACGCCGACGTGGTGGTCGAGCTCATCGGCGGAGAAGAGGGGGCCGCACGAACAGTCGTTGAGGCCGCATTGAATGCGCGCAAGCACGTCGTCACGGGCAACAAGGCTTTGCTGGCGCGGCATGGAGCTCGACTTGCGACGCTCGCGGAAGACAATAACTGTGCCCTGAAGTTCGAAGCGGCAGTCGCAGGTGGGATTCCCATCGTCAAAGCGCTTCGCGAGAGTCTGATCGCGCACGGCATCGTGGCGGTACGTGGAATTCTCAACGGTACATGCAACTACATCCTCACCAACATGGAAGCGACAGGCCGCGGGTTCGACGACGTGCTGCGCGAAGCGCAAAAACTTGGCTATGCCGAAGCCGATCCGACCTTGGATGTCGGCGGCGGAGATACGGCACACAAGTTGGCGCTGCTCTCGAGTCTGGCGTTTGGAACCAAGCCGGACCTTGATCGCATGACCGTCGAAGGCATCGAACGCATCACGCCGGACGATATTCGCTTTGCCCGGGAATTTGGCTTCCGCATCAAGCTGCTTGGCATTGCGCGCCGCGTTGGCGAGGGCATCGATCAACGGGTGCAGCCGGCCATGGTTCGCGCCAGCACGCCGCTCGCCGACGTTGACGGGGCGTACAATGCAGTCGTCGCTGACGCCGGCGCTGCCGGTCCGTATTTCTTCGAGGGCCGTGGCGCAGGGGCCGCCCCCACCGCATCGGCCGTAATTGCCGATATAGTGGATTTGGCCCGCGGCTCGATCGGTCCGGCATTTGGAATTCCGGCGCGCAATCTGAAAACCTTGGAACCCGCCGCGGCCGGGGTGGCCTCTTCCGCGTTCTATCTGCGTTTTGAGGTCCTAGATCTTCCTGGCGTGCTTGCGGAAATTGCCGGTCACCTGGCGCAGTCGCGCGTTTCGATCGAAAGCATGATCCAGCGCGGCAGGGCTCATGGCGAACCCGTGTCGATTGTCATGATTACGCACGACACTCCACAGGCGGCGGTCGAACGCGCCTTGAA
>JANYBR010000510.1 GCA_025360685.1 Pseudomonadota bacterium | reverse complement strand
CTTTTGTAGTATGCTGACGATGAGGGGACAGCTCGTGTATCGGTGATTGGCGATTGGGGATCGTCGCACTGCGTTTGAGCTTTGGTGGAGGCGTAGATGAGTCGGTTCGACGACGTGCAGCAATTCGTGCGCGAGGCCAATCGCATTTCGGATTTTGAAAGTCTGCGAATCCTGCTGGATGGAACAATTCGGGATTTCGGCTTCGACTACTATGCACTAGTGCATCACGCCAGCATCTTCCAAGGCAAGGATGACATCATCCGCTTGCACGATTTTCCTCAGGCGTGGGCCGAGATCATAAAAAGCAAAGGTTATTTTCTAGATGATCCGGTGCACATAGCCTGCCAGAAATCCGCAGTGCCCTTCACCTGGACGGATGTTCCGAAGATCATCCAGCTTACGAACCGTCAAAGAGAAATGCTCTCGGCAGCGAAGGCGGCGGGTCTCGGCGGCGGATTTACCGTGCCGATCCACATCCCCGGCGAGTATACGGCATCGTGCACATTCAGCACGCGTTTGGGCCGCGATGTCCCGAACGAATCATTTCCCGCCGCGCACTATGTCGGAAGCTTTGCCTTTGAGGCGGCGCGGCGAGTCATGCAGCGTATGGCTGCCAAGAAGGACCCAAGGCTGCAACTTCTGCCGCAGCCAAAGCTGACGCGCCGCCAGCTCGACTGTGTCGTGTTAGCCGGCCGAGGCAAGAGCGACCGCGACGTCGGCCAGATTCTGGGCATCAGCGATCAGACTGTTCACCAGCACATGGAAGACGCCAAACGCAAATACGACGTTGCAACCCGCATGCAGCTGGTGGTGCGCGCGCTATTTGACAGTCAGCTCACGTTCGCGGATCTCGTCAACTGACGCCATCCCCCAACTAGGGGGATCGCCGCGCTAAGGCAACGATGCGACTTTGCTCTCGAACTTTTGGGAGTCCGGAGCATGGTCGACGTCGTCACTGCCAACAATCGCTGCAACTTCAGCGAGTCGCTTGAAGCGATGCATCGCGACCGCAAGAAAATCTTTGTCGACGGCTTGAAGTGGGACATCCCGGTCGTCGATGGGCAATACGAGATTGATCAATTCGATACCGAGGACGCGATCTACCTGCTGGACCTGGATGCGCAGCGCAAGCGTCATCTGGGCTCGGTTCGGCTTCTGCCCAGCACTGGGCCGCACCTTCTCGGCTCGGTGTTTCCCTATCTGTGCGACAAGGGCGTTCCCGTCGGCGACGACATCTGGGAAATCACGCGCCTGTGCACCGCACCAGCAAAGGATGTCGAACCGCGCCCCGTGCGGCGCCGCATTGCCACCGCGCTTTGCGAGTTCGGACTTCTTTACGGCATCAACAAGTATACTTGCGTCGCCCACGTGCAATGGCTGTCCAGCCTCTTGGCGGTCGGCTGGGAATGCGAGCCCTTAGGCGAACCGCGCCAAGTGGGTGACGAGACAATCGGCGCCATGTCGATCAGCATCACGCCGGCAACCTTGCAGATGTTCCGCAACAAAACGGGCTCCCGCACGCCGGTGCTGCAGCTGCAGGCAATCGCGCAAGCGGCTTGAACGGGCGGTGCACAGAAAGGTTGGGAACGATGCAAAGTTCAGCACGGCGTGCCTCCGAATCGGGCGCTCATGCGCAAGACTGGGCCGGAGAACTGCTCGAACGGGGCTATTGCATCATTCCCGGCCTCCTGCCCGGCGCGACGGTGAGGGCTCTGCACGATGATTTGCGGCCGCGCTTCGAGCGGACGCCGTTCTGCGTCGGGGATTTTTATGGCAGTCGCACCAAGCGATTTGGCGGGATACTCAAACACTCCACCCATGCTGCAGCGTTTGTTCAGCATCCGTTGATTTTGGAAATCGCCCAGGCGGTGCTGGGACCATATTGCGACCGGTTCCAGCTCAATCTTGCGCAGGCCGTCGAAATCTGGCCGGGCGAGAGCGAACAGGTTCCGCACCGTGATCAGGACATGTGGCGCGGACCAAAGGGCGAGCTGGAGTATTTGATCAACGTGATGTGGCCGTTCACGCCTTTTCGCAGCGAGAACGGCGCGACGGTCGTGTGGCCAGGCAGCCACCGCCGCTTGAGTGAAGGCCGGCTCGCCCGCAGCGAGGCGATCTCGACAGAGATGGAACCGGGTTCTGCCATGCTGTTTCTCGGCTCGACTCTTCACTGCGGCGGCGCCAACCGCACGGCGCAGCCACGCAGTGGAATGATCACGGGATACAGCCTGGGTTGGCTGAAGCCGTACGAAAATCAGTGGCTGGTCTATCCGCCGCACGTCGCACGCACATTTTCGCCGGAACTGGCGGCATTGGTCGGCTATCAGCAGCATCGCCCCAATCTCGGCAACTATGAAGGGCAATGTCCATCGGTCTTGCTGCGCGACGATGTGCCGGAATATCTTGCGGCGACCGACGAACTGCGTTCCGAACAGATCAAGCCTCTCGCCGAGTTCAAGGCAAGTCAGCGCGCGGGCGAGTAAAAGTTTCGCGGCTCCTCATTCCGGCACTCGCACTCCGGTAGATGGACGTCGCAATGTGTGAAAGAATTGCGTGCCATGCAGATGACGAACTCGACCTTCGAATTCATCGAGCAACTCGATTGCCAGACCGACATTCCATCCCTGATCAATTCATTCCAAAGCCTGATCGGAAAATTCGGTATGGCATGTTTCATGATTGGTGATCCGACGCGGCCCAAAATGCAGCGGGACGATCGGCTGTGGGCGACGACGTGGCCGCAGGACTGGCTCAATCACTGGCTGTCGCAGAATTACATTTCCGTCGATCCGGTCATCAATCAGCTTCTGGCGCGCAACGAACCGATTCTCTGGCGTGAAACGCGCAGTGCGAACGACGATACCGGCTCGAAGATTTTCAACGAAGCGACGGAATTTCACATGACTGACGGCTTCGCGCTGCCGATCTACAGCCGCGACGGCTTCGTCGTGGGCATCACCATGGGCACCGATCACTACGAGCTCGGCAAGCAGGACGAGGCCTGCCTGCACATGGCCTCGATATACTTTCATGCCAAACTCGAGCGCTTGCGTGCTGAAAGCGCGCCCAAACCGCGCGGACCAAGGCTGACGCCGCGCGAGCGCGAATGCCTCTCTTGGGTGGCGGCCGGCAAGACGGACTGGGAGATCTCGCAGATACTCAGCATCTCCGAGCAGACGGCCCACGAATATGTGCAAAATGCATTGATAAAGCTGAACGCGACAACACGTGCACAAGCCGTGGCGATCGCAATATTTACAAAGCAGATACTGGCCTGAACGAGCCAAGCCCTTCCAACTCGCAATTTCCGGAATGTTACCCCCTCAAATTGGGGGGGTGACATTCTTAAATTACCGGCGTGATCTGGTTGTTCGCCGGAAGTGGAGATTGTCATGATCGAAGTTGTCACCAGCCGCAACGCGCTCCTCTACAAGGACGCCCTTCACGACATGTTTCATCTGAGGCACCGGATCTTTGTCGAGCGCATGGGCTGGGAAGCCTTGCGCAAGTCCGACCGACTCGAAAGGGATCAGTTCGATACCGACGATGCCATCTATCTTCTTCTTACGGAAGACGACGGCAAAGTAGTCGGTACCCACCGCATGCTGCCGACGACAAAACCGCACCTGTTTTCAGATGTCTTCCCCAACCTGTGTGCCGTGAAAGGCGTGCAGCGTGACGAGAAAATCCTGGAACTCACTCGCACTTGTGTGGACGAGGAAGTCCTGGACCGTCCCACCATGGAAAAGGCGCGCAAGCGGCTCATGGTCGGCCTGTTCGAATTTTGCCTGCGGGGGGGATACGAAAAATTTACTTTGCTAACCCCGACTGACCTGCTTTTCCGCTACTTGCTGATTGGTCTGGACATCAAGCCGCTCGGCATGCCTGTGGACATGGATGGGAACAAGCAGGTCGCGGTGATCGTCAAGGTCGATCAGCAGGCACTTGACGTAATGCGCATGGCGCTCGGCGTGCCGGAGACACAGGTCCACTATGTCGGCGCGCCGCAGGGTGACCGGCTGGTGCTGGCGCCAGATGGCGCACAGCAAAGGCCGCTCGAAGCAGCCGAATAATATTGTCGCGCCCGCGTTCCGCCGCGGTCAAAAGCTCCGTGCGGTCGAGTTTGGTTCCAGGCTTGGACGCCAAAACTCCAATTCGAAACGAATGCGCGACAATAGGCGCGTGACTGCTCGCGTCCTTGTGATCTGATACCGCGTAAATGGCGATGGTGGTGTTTGTGATCGCAGTGTCTATACTCCGCTGCGGATGGGCAGCCACTTTTGGTTTCAGGAACGTGCATGAAATCGCGTTTGTTGGCGCTCGCCAGCGCCGTCCCACCCTACACGCTTGACCAAATTGACGTTGCGCGCCGCGCGGCCCAGCTTTTCGAGGGGCGTCGCGACATCGCGCGTTTGATGCCGGTATTCGAGAACACCGGGATCGAGCGGCGCTTTTCCTGCGTTCCGATTGATTGGTATGGCGAGCCCCATGGCTGGGCCGACCGCACCAAGCTCTACGTCGACAATGCCGTCGATCTGCTCGAGAAGACCACACTCAAACTGCTTGAACAGGCTGGGCTGAAACGCGACGAAATCGATGCCATCGTCGTGTCGTCCACGACGGGCATCGCGACACCGAGTCTCGATGCGCTCGTGGTTGAACGTATGGGATTGCGCCGCGATATCCGCCGCCTGCCGATTTTCGGTCTGGGTTGCGCCGGCGGCGTGGTCGGTCTGGCACGTGCCGCCGACATGGCCAGGGCCAATCCGGGTAGCCGCGTGCTCTTTCTGGTGGTCGAACTCTGCGCGTTGACATTTCGCAAGGACGACATCTCAAAGAGCAACATCGTGGCCACGGCTCTGTTCGGCGACGGCGCTGCCGGCGCCATACTATCCACCGAGGGAGCCGGACCGGACATCGGTGCAGGCGGAGAGCATACCTGGCCCAATTCGCTCGACATCATGGGCTGGGAGGTTGAGGAAGACGGCTTGAAGGCGCGCTTCGCCCAGAGCATTCCGGCTCTGGTCGCAAGCGATTTCAAGGCGATCCTTCACACCTATCTTCACAAGAACGATCTGAAGCTGAAGGACATTGACGGCTTCGCGTGTCATCCGGGCGGCGCCAAGGTGCTGGACGCCCTGGAAGATGCGTTCGGGATCGCGCGCGGTGCACTTGTCGAGAGCAGGGGTGTATTGCGCGACTACGGCAACATGTCGGCCGTCACCGCACTGTTTGTTCTGGAGCGGATGGACTGGCGCAGTCGTGCGCGGCGCACATTGATGACGGCGCTTGGTCCGGGATTTTCGGCGGTGTTCCTGATGATCGGCGGGTCGTGAGACTTGCGATCTACATAATCCTGGCGCTTGTCGTGGTGCAGCGCCTGGTTGAGATCATCTATGCCGAGCGCAACACAAGGGCTTTACTGGCTCGCGGCGCGGTCGAGGTCGGCCGCGCGCACTATCCGCTGATCGTCCTGCTGCATGCGGCGTGGCTAGCCGCCATAGTCCTTCTGCTTCCGCGGGATCCAACCATCCACGCGATTCCGCTTGCCGTCTTTTTGCTGCTGCAGCTTGCGCGCGTTTGGGTTATCGCCACGCTGGGACCTTATTGGACGACGCGAATCATCACGTTGCCATCCGCTCCGCTTGTCAGGTCCGGCCCGTACCGCTTCGTGCGCCATCCCAACTACCTGATCGTTGCAGGCGAGATCGCCATGCTTCCGCTCGCCTTCGGCGAGTGGGCAGTCGCCCTTATATTCTCGGTCCTGAATGCAGCAATGCTTGCGTGGCGCATCCGTCAGGAAGACGCGGCGCTCGCCGTTCGCCGTGCCCAAGCTGCGGCCAATCCGCGATAGGTTGTGAGGTTCGCAGCCTTGGCCGGGTCTGCATGATGGACCCGGCGGCGCAAAGGCTGCACACTAAGTCAGCAACGCGTCCGCCCAGGTTCTCCCGCCGCATGTCCAGCACCGTTCGTATCTGGATCGGCTTTACCGCCATGTGCCTGGGCATGTCGCTGGCGGTGCTCGACATCCAGATCGTCGCCAGCTCCTTCACCACCATCCAGCACTATTTTCATGTCACATCCGACCAGCTCAGCTGGATCCAGACCGGCTATCTGATGGCCGAAGTCATTGCCATTCCGCTCACGGGCTGGCTGACACGCGCGGTTTCCTTGCGCTGGATGTTCGCAGCGGCGACCTTGGGATTCACGATTGCGAGCCTTGGCTGTGCGCTTTGCAATACGCTCGAGCCGTTCATCGCCGTTCGCGTCGTCCAGGGTTTTTGCGGTGGAATGCTGATTCCGGGCGTCTTTACCTCGGTCTTCTCCCTGATGCCGGAAAGGCACCGCGTGCCGGCGACCGCGCTGGCAGGCACGTTGGCCGTGATCGCGCCAACCATCGGCCCGGCGATTGGTGGATACCTCACCGAACACTATACCTGGCACTGGATATTCCTGATCAACCTGGTGCCTGGCGTGATCGTCGCCGGCGTCGTGGCGCGCTTTGTGCGCCTCGGCGAGGCGAACTTCAGTGAATTTCGCCGCATCGACTATCGCGCCATCGGACTTGCCGCCGTCTTTCTGGCGACGCTCGAATTGGTCTTGAAGGAAGCGCCGAAGCACGATTGGACGGGTCTGCTCGTCTATGGTGCGATCGGCATCTGCGCCGTGACCGGAACAGGCGCAATCTGGCGCAGCCTTTACAGTCCATACCCATTTGTTGATCTGAGCCGTTTTCGCGAGCGCACCTTCACGCTTGGCTGTGTGCTCAGCTTCGTGCTTGGCCTGGGTCTCTACGGTTCGGTCTATCTGCTGGCAATTTTCTTGGGATTGATCCGGGACCATTCGCCTCTGGAAATCGGCAAGATCATGATTGTCTCCGGCGCCGCTCAATTGCTGACAGCGCCGGTCGCCGCATGGCTTGAGACAAGGACCAATCCGCGACTGCTGACCGCGTTCGGCTACAGCCTGTTCGCCGCCGGTCTGCTGGCAAACGGATTTGAATCGGTCACCACGGACTTCGACGGCCTGTTCTGGCCGCAAGTCCTGCGCGGTACCAGCGTGATGCTGTGTATCCTTCCCGCCACGCGTCTCGCACTCGACACTTTGGTGCCTGGCGCTGTGGCCGACGGCAGCGCTCTGTTCAACCTAATGCGCAATCTCGGCGGCGCCATCGGCATCGCGCTGGTCGATACGATTCTGGTGCAGCGCACGCCCATTCACGCCACCGCGCTCGGCAATCGATTGCAGGCGGGTGACGCCGACGCCGCGCGCATCGTGGGACTTCCCACGCAATTTTTTCACGGACACGATATGGGACCGGTGGACGACATGATGAGGGCCATTGCCGAACCGCTGGTGCGCAAAGCGGCTCTGGTGCAATCCTTTAATGAAGCCTGGCTCGTCATCGGCGCACTGTTCACGCTGTCGCTTCTGGTCCTGCCCTGGATGCGCCGCATCCCGCAATCGCCCATGGGACCGGCCTCAGACAAGGAAGACCTCAACTAATACTGCGGCCCGAAATCCAGCGACGGATCAGGAATGCGCAAGTTCGACCTGCACCACGTCCGTGCGATCGACGTTGAATGCTGCTGCACAGATGCCAAGATAGAATTGCCAGTTGCGGAAGAATTTCTGGTCATGGCCGAGCGCCAGGATTTCGTTCTTGCGCGCCCGCATTGCAGCAGACCATTCGCGCAAGGTTTGGGCATAGTCGTGACCGAACGAGAAAGTGCTCGCGACCTTCAACCCGGCTCTCTCAGCTTCCTCGGTGAAGCGCGCCAGAGACGGCAACATGCCGCCCGGAAAGACATAGTGCCGGATGAAATCGCTGCGCAGCCGGTAGGCGGCGAACAGATCGTCGCGAATGGTGATCGTCTGGATCACCGCACGCCCGCCGCGCTTCAGCCGTTCGGCGACAGTCTGAAAATAGGCAGGCCAGTAATGTTCGCCGACCGCTTCGAACATCTCGATGGATACGATGTTGTCGAATGTGCCGCGAACTTTTCGGTAGTCTTCCAGACGTACGTCGACGTCTTTGCCGTTCAGCCGTTCAGTCGCATACGCATGCTGCGAGGGTGAGATCGTCAATCCAGTAACACGGTGTTCGTCCGCTGTGGCGCGCTCGGCGAAACCGCCCCAACCACAGCCGATCTCGAGGATCGAGGATTTCGCCCCGGGCAGCTTACCAAGAATGCGATCGTACTTGTTCTGCTGCGCCTTTTCGAGGTTGGTCTTTTCGTTGGCATATAGTGCCGATGAATACGTCATGCTGCGGTCGAGCCAAAGCGAATAGAAATCGTTGCCGACATCGTAATGGTCTTTGATATTTCGCGCCGAGCCGCTGACGGTGTTGCACCGGATCAGTGCATTGTGAATCACAAAGCCGATCCGCTGCAGCAGGTTGCCGTTCACAAAGCCGTCAAAGGCATCCATGTTCAGCAGGAACAGCGACACGAGCGTCTCGACATCGTCCGTCTCCCAGCCGCCGTCGATATAGGCTTCGCCCAGACCGATATCGCCGCGCGCCATCGTCTGACGCAGGACATCCCACTCGCGAATCTTGAAGTTCGCGTGAGGACCGGCTTGCCGACCCTTGACGGTCATGACTTCGCCCGTTGGCGTGGTGAAATCGAGCGTGCCGTACTCCAGACTGGTGGCAGCCTCGCGCCAGCGCTTTTCAATCAATGAAGCGGGAATCAGACTCATCGCGGGGTCCTCACAACGGCGGGTGGCCGCAACGCCCCCATTACAGACTGGTTAGTATACCGCGTCAAAGCCAAAGGCAGAGGGATATTCAGGCGGCTTTCCAGCCTGTTACGCACACTCCGGGCGCGGGGCGAAAACCCACCGGATGCCTCGCGACGACCGATTCAGCTGCCCGCCAAGGAGCTTGGACGCCAAGAAGCCGGGCCACCTGCAACGCGCTGGCCAATCCGTCCTCGTGAAAACCGTGCCGCAAATGAGCACCGCAGAACCAGGTGTTGCGGACGCCCTGCATGGCCTGGATGCGCGACTGAGCGGCAATCGCCGCGTGGTCGAACACCGGATGGTCGAAGTCATGCACATTGAACACCAGTTCGGGCGCGATCGCGGTCTTCGGGTTCAGCGTCACGAATAGCGGTTTTTGGTGCGGAATGCCCTGCAGCAGGTTCATCCAATAGCTCACGGACAGCGCCGGATCGTCGAGGTCGCCATCGGAAGTGTAGTTCCAGCTGGCCCAGCAACGCCTGCTCCGGGGCATTACACCGGGATCGCGGTGCAGAACGGCGACATTTTTCTGGTAGCGGAACGCGCCGAGAGCGTCGCGCTCTTGAGAGGTGGCGTCGCTAAGAAGCCGCAAGGTCTCGTCCGCATGGCTCGCGAACACGACTTGATCGAATGTCTCGTTTCGACCGGACGCGTCCAGAACGGTTACGCAACCATTGCCGCGCGTCACCTGTGCCGCGCCACAGCCGACGCGGATTCTGTGCGCGAACGATTGTGTCAGGCGCTTGACATATTCCTGTGCGCCTCCGGTCACGGTGTACCATCGCGGTTGGCCGCTGGCGCTGAGCAGGTGATGATTGGCCATGAAGCGGATCAAGGTGCGCGCAGGAAAGCGCATCATCTCGCAGGGCGGACAACTCCAGATCGCACTGCTCATCGGCAGCAGGTAGTAGCGGCGGAACCAATCGCCCAAGCCCAGCCGCTCGATCAATCCGTCGAGCGTCAATTCGGGATGCCGTTCGACGACTTCTTCGGCCTGGGCATTGAAGCGGACGACGTCGCGGATCAGTGTGCCAAACTTCGGGCGGAGAAGATTGCGCCGCTGCGCAAACACAGCATTCATATCCCGCGCGCCCCATTCCAGCCAGCCGCCGCGAATCGAAGCAGCGAACGTCATGTCGCTGGGATGCACCGGCACGTCCAGATGACGGAACATGGCGGTCAGTTCGGGATAGTTCTTTTCATTGAAAACGATGAAACCCGTGTCGACCGGAATTGGCGTGCTGTCATAGTCGACGGTAATCGTGCGCGAGTGGCCGCCAATGCGTCCGGCCTTCTCGTACACCGTTACGTCGTGGTGCCGGTTGAGCAGATAAGCGGCGCCCAGTCCCGAAATACCCGTGCCGATGATCGCAATCTTCGCCATGTGCCGTCCCGCTTGTTCGGAAGTGATACGCCCCGGGCGAAACCTCGGATCAGTGCACAGGCCGGGCATTTCCTTGTGATCCGGCAGTGCTCCGGCCGCGTATGGGTGCGAATGGGAACGGAACATGTGACGCGATATCTGATCGGCTATATCGCGGCTGCGTTGGCCATGGCGGTGTTGGATGTCGCTTGGCTTCGCATTGCGACGAAGGCAATTTTTGAGCCGGCGGTCGGGCCACTCCTCGCCGAGCACGTAAATCTGGCCGCCGCGATCCTATTCTATGTTTTCTACATTCTGGGGATCATGGTGTTTGCGACGGCGCCGGCCCTGCGCGGCGGCGGATGGTCGACGGCGGTCACGATGGGCGCCGCGTTCGGCTTCTTCGCCTATGCGACCTATGACCTGACAAACATGGCGACGCTCAGGACTTGGCCCGTCCATCTGGCGGTCCTCGACATCGCCTGGGGCACGATGGTGACCGCTGTCGCAGCTGCGGCCGGCTACGCGGCCGCAACCCTCATCGGCTGATCTCGACGCCAGCGGCCGACGTCATTAGCGTGCGCCAGGAATCGGGGGACGCATGCGCATTTTGAAATTGTCAGCGATCGGGCTTTTCGCAATCATCGTTCTGGGGCTTGTCTTCGTCATTCTCGCCGATCGCCTGGCGCAGCCAGCGCCGCCGGACCCCGCGATCCTAATTGCCAGGGCCGCCAGATATGACGTGCATATCCGCCGCGACAGCTGGGGTGTTCCCCACATCTTGGGAAAGACCGATGCCGATGTCGCGTTCGGGCTCGGCTTTGCGCATTGCGAGGATGATTTTGCCACCATTCAGGATGTCGCCTTGGCGACGCGCGGACAGCTTGCGGCAAGCGAAGGTTCGAAGGGAGCCACGACCGACTATCTGGTTCATCTGTTTCGCGTGTGGGAGACAGTCGATGCGCACTATCTAAGCGACTTGCCCGCCGACGTGCGCAAAGTCGCCGAAGCCTATGCCGACGGCGTGAACTACTATGCCGCGCGACATCCCGAGCAGGTGAAAACCGGCCTCCTGCCGCTGACCGGCAAGGACGTCATCGCAGGATTTGTGTTCAAGACGCCGTTTTTCTATGGCCTTGATTCCATGCTGCGCAAACTGAACGCAGACACGGGCGGCAAACCACTGCCGGAGATCGGCTCGAATGGCCTCGCCGTTGGTCCGCGCCGCTCGGCCGACGGCGCGACAAGACTTCTGGTAAATTCGCACCAGCCCTATGCCGGCCCGGTATCCTGGTACGAAGTTGTTTTGCAGTCGGGCGAAGGCTGGCATGTGGCGGGCGGCGTATTTCCTGGTTCGCCGATCATGTTGCACGGCCACAACGAACATCTGGGCTGGGCCAACACGGTCAATGCGCCCGATCTGGCCGACATCTACCGGCTGACGGTCAACCCGGCAAACGACAATCAATATCTCCTGGATGGCAAGTGGCGCGACTTCGAAAAGAGCGACGCCGCAATTCGTGTACGGCTGTTCGGTCCTCTGATCTGGACCTTTCACCGCGATGTGCTTTATGCGGCGCAAGGACCGGTGTTCAAGACCGATCACGGCGTCTTCGCCATCCGTTATGCGGGCATGGGCGAAGTGCGCCAGCTGGTGCAGTATTTCCGTCTCAACAAGGCGCGCAATCTCGACGAATGGAAAGCGGCCATGCGGCTGCAGGCCCTGCCGAGCATCAACTACATCTACGCCGACGAGAAAGGGAACATCGGCTACGTCTACAATGGCCAGTTCCCTGTGCGGCGCGAAGGCATCAACTGGAAGGGTTTCATTCCAGGGAACCGTTCGGACCTGATCTGGCACAAATATCTTCCATTCGACAAGATTCCGCAATTGTGGAATCCAAAATCCGACTTTGTCTTCAATTCGAACAATACGCCGTTCCAGGCGACCGCGCCGGAAGACGATTTGAAGCCTGCGGATTTCTCCGCGACGCTTGGCATCCAGACCAACATGACCAATCGCGCCATGCGCGCCTTGGAAACGTTTGGTGCCGATACCGCCATCACCGCCGACAAATTTCGTGCCTACAAGTTCGATCTGTCATATAGCCCTCATTCCAATGTCGCGCGCATGATCGCCGAGATTCTCCCCGCGAATTCAACCGGCGATGCCGACCTGGGTCGCGCGCAACAGATCCTGAAAAACTGGAATCGCAGGACCGACATTCACAATCGAGGGACGGCACTCGCCGTGCTGATGGGCGTTCGCGCCGCACCCGCAGAGCCGGATGGGGCCTGGAAGGAAAAGCCGCTTGAGGCGCTGAGGCAGGCCATCTCGATCCTCAAGACGCATTTTGGGCGGATTGATCCCGAATGGGGCCAGGTCAATCGCTTCCGGCGTGGCAAGCTCGATGTTCCGGTCGATGGTGGACCCGACATCTATCGCGCGGTCTACGGTACACAGCAGGACGACGGCACACTCACCGCCGTCGACGGCGACACGTTCATAATGTTCGTGACGTGGGACAAAAACGGCAAGCTCTCCTCACAGAGCATCCATCAATTCGGCTCGGCTACACTGGATGTACATTCACCGCACTATTCGGATCAGTCGCCGCTGTTCGTGGCTAAGCGGTTGAAGCCGGTCTGGTTCAACGAGGCCGATCTGAAGGGGCACATCGAAGCGGACTATCGTCCCCAACAGAGGTGAGGCGGCGGCCCGAACCGGACTTCCAGCCCCGTCGAAAGAACCATCTTGACGCCACGCGGAGCTAAGGCCACCAAGGCGGCGCAAGGAGACAGCGTGTCCGAAGCCGTTCAACCGCAATCACCGCCCGTTGAATCCGCCCGCCCGGTGGTGCTCTCCGTGGTCCTGCCGACCTACAAGGAGAAGGGCAATGTCGGCGAACTCATTCGGCGGCTGGACTCGACCCTTGAGGGCATCGCATGGGAGGCGATCTTCGTCGACGACAATTCGCCAGACGGTACGGCCGAAGCGGCAAAGGCCATCGCCCTGACGGATCCCCGCGTGCGATGCCTGCGGCGCGTCGGACGCCGCGGCCTTGCCGGAGCCTGCATTGAAGGCATGCTTTCCTCCAGCGCACCCTTCGTGGCCGTGATGGATGCGGATTTGCAGCATGACGAGCGCGTGCTGACCGCGATGCTGAACACCCTGCGCGACGGCAAGGCCGATCTTGTCGCCGCTAGCCGGCACATTGCTGGCGGCAGCGCGGCGGCGTTCGGAAAATCGCGCGGCGCGATCAGCAGCCTGGCCACTACTCTGACGCAGCGCATTCTGTCGGTGCCGCTGACCGATCCGATGAGCGGCTTCTTCATGATGCGTCGCGACCGGTTCGATGAAATCGCAAATAAATTGTCGCCTGTCGGGTTCAAGATTCTGCTCGATATTGTCGCGACCGCCGGACCCACGCTGCGTGTCGCCGAACAGTCCTATGTCTTCGGCAAGCGCGAACAGGGCGAGAGCAAGTTCAACGTGCAGGTCGGGCTCGAGTTCCTCGGCCTGCTGCTCGCGAAGTT
>JANYBR010000437.1 GCA_025360685.1 Pseudomonadota bacterium | reverse complement strand
CGCGGTTGCAAACTGGGTCAGGCACCATTCGTGACAGTTCGGTGCCCAGATTCCGACGCGATCGCCCTGGCCGATACCGAGCGCAAGCAATCCCGCGGCGAGCCGATTCACGTGCGCGCGATACTCGCTGTAAGTCCAGCGGATGTTCTGGTGGCGCACGACAAGTCCGTCGCGGCTGCCATGCTGATCCACTACCCGGTCGAAGCACGCGCCGATGGTTTCATAGACGAGCGGCTCGTCGCTGGTAGCGCTGAAATAACTTTGGCGCAGCATTCGTTCCTCCACCCTCCCCTTGAGGGAGAGTCGACAAAATTCGAAGCGAAGCGACGGATTTTTCGGGAAGGGGTGATGGTCCGCACAAGACCCCTCCCCCAACTTTGCTTCGCAAATTTGGACCCTCCCTCACGGGGAGGGTTGGCAACATTTAATATACCACCACGCTCCTGATGCTCTTGCCTTCTTCCATCAGGTGAAACGCATCGTTGATGCGCTCCAGTGGCATCACATGCGTGATCATCGGATCGATCTGGATCAGTCCCTTCATGTACCAATCGACGATACGCGGCGTGTCGGTGCGGCCGCGCGCGCCGCCAAACGCCGTGCCGCGCCACACCCGGCCCGTAACGAGCTGGAACGGGCGCGTGGCGATTTCCGCACCCGAAGGCGCCACACCAATAATGATGCTCTCGCCCCAGCCGCGGTGGCAGGCCTCCAGCGCTTGGCGCATGACGCTCGTGTTGCCGGTGCAGTCGAAGGTGTAGTCCGCGCCACCGCCGGTGAGTTCCACCAGATGCGCCACGAGATCGCCCGTGGCCTTCTTCGGATTGACGAAGTGCGTCATGCCGAAGCGCGCGCCCCACTCCTTCTTGTCGTCATTGAGATCGACGCCAACGATCATCTGCGCGCCAACCAACTTTAGTCCCTGGATCACATTGAGACCGATGCCGCCCAGGCCGAACACGATCGCGTTGGCGCCAGCTTTGACCTTGGCCGTGTTGATAACCGCACCGATCCCGGTGGTGACTCCACAGCCGCAATAGCAGGCCTTGTCGAACGGCGCGTCTTCGCGAATCTTCGCAACCGCTATCTCCGGCAGCACCGTGTAGTTCGCGAAGGTCGAGCAGCCCATATAGTGATGGATGGTCTTGCCCTTGTATGAAAACCGCGACGTGCCGTCCGGCATCACGCCCCTGCCCTGCGTGGCGCGGATTGCGGTACACAGATTAGTCTTGCCCGAGAGGCAGGATTTGCATTGCCGGCATTCGGGCGTGTAGAGCGGGATGACATGGTCGCCGGGTTTCACACTGGTCACCCCGGCGCCAACCTCGCGCACAATGCCGGCGCCTTCGTGTCCCAAGATCGACGGAAACAGGCCTTCCGAATCCAGCCCAGACAGTGTGTACGCATCGGTGTGGCAGATACCTGTCGCCTTGATTTCGATCAGGACTTCGCCCGCCTTGGGACATTCGAGATCGAGTTCGACGATCTCGAGCGGCTTTTTGGCTTCGAACGCGACGGCGGCTCTGGTTTTCACGGTTACCTCGAAGTGAATTTCAATGGTGAAAAATCTGATAAGAGCGAACCGAATTTTCGACCGTCACTCAAGAGGACGCAACCTAAATCATCGCCGTGACGCCTGGCCGCGATGCCGATACGAAGCCCTGCCGGTGCGCATCACTAACGCCGTCGGCAAGCCGTCATTTCATCCAATATTAACGCCGCTTCACTATACAAAAATCAACTGGAGCGGATCGAAAACCATGACAGCGGACGAGCGGGATCGTGCCGCCGGCCAAGTCACCGGCAGACGAAACAATGCCGGGCAAATTGCGTCTCCCTCTCCGATCCTCCATGGCCTTCAGATCGATGAGACGCTCGACGTCCCAGGCAGCCTGTCAGGGCGAAAGAGGCGGCTCCTTCAGGTCCGCGCCAAATATGCCCTCACGCTGGCGATTGCCGCCGTTTGGGCGACACTTTCCTACCTTTTGGCCGTCCGGTGGATTTCGGATCTGTCGGCGGTGCTTGGGGCGCCACTTGCCTATTCTGTGGTCTTTACGATCGCCATCCTTCCAGGATTTATGAATGCCTTCATCGTGATCGGTCTGCTCTTCGATCGTCGACCGAAGCGCGTCGCGCTATCCACTCATCCCGGCATCAGCATCCTCGTCGCGGCGTTTAACGAGGAATCGTCCATCCTCAGCACGCTCGAGAGCATCGAACGTCAAAACTATCCGGGCCCGCTGCAGGTCTTCGTCATCAATGACGGCTCGACTGACGGCACCATGGAAAAGCTGCGCAGCGTCTCCTATCCCTGGCTGCAGGTCATCGATTTGAAGGTCAATGGCGGCAAAGCCAAGGCACTGAATGCCGGACTGGAAAAAGTCAGCTTCAGCCTCACGATCACGCTCGACGGCGATTCTTATCTGTACCGTAACGCACTGAGTCACATCGTGGGGCGATACCTCTCCGACCCGCCAAACACAGCTGCGGTCGCAGGATCCGTCCTGGTGCGCAATTCCCGCTTGAACATCATCACGAAAATCCAGGAATGGGACTATTTCCACGGCATCGCCGCGATCAAGCGTCTACAAAGCCTGTTCCAGGGCACACTTGTGGCGCAGGGCGCCTTTTCACTCTATCGCACCAACACTCTGCGTGATGTTGGCGGCTGGACCGATTGCGTCGGCGAGGACATCGTCCTGACCTGGGCCATGCTGAAAATGGGCTATCGGGTCGGTTACTGCGAAGACGCCTTCGTTTTCACCAACGCGCCCACAACGTTCGCGCAATTCATCCGCCAGAGGCAGCGCTGGTCTCGCGGCCTCGTCGAGGCATTCCGTTCCCACTCAGGGCTACTTTTCCACCGCCGGATGTCCACGCTCTTCATCTGGTGGAACCTCTTCTTCCCGCTGATGGACCTCGCTTACACGGTCTTCTTCGTGCCCGGTTTGCTGCTG
This sequence comes from Pseudomonadota bacterium, assembly GCA_025360685.1. Lineage (GTDB taxonomy): Bacteria > Pseudomonadota > Alphaproteobacteria > Micropepsales > Micropepsaceae > Rhizomicrobium. The sequence goes on along the minus strand of JANYBR010000437.1, from coordinate 13,030 downwards.
GCGGTGTTCGGCATCTACTGGATCGCCGGACCCATGACATTGCTCGTCCTTCCACTTGCAATGCTTTTGAATTACCTCATGTTCCTGATTCAGGCGTCCATGTTCGTGGAACAGGGACTAAGAGTACGAAGAAACGTGGTCGGATTCTTATGCTACGCACTGCTCTACGGACTGATTCTGCAACCCGCTTGCGTGGTCGGCTACATGATGGAAGTTCTGGGCTTGCGGAAAAGCTGGGGCACCAAATGAAGCTGGCGGTGCTGGCTTCTGTTTTCGTTCTTGGATTTGCATCGTCCGCCCAGGCCCAGGACTTTCAGAACGCGACGCCGTCTACAGAAATCCAGGCCGGTCGCAAGGCATTGGAAGGCGGGCATCCCGATCAGGCGCGCGATCACTTCGCGGCCGCCCTGGCCTATACCGACGCCGCAAGGGGGGACCGATTCGCCGCTCTCGTCGGACTTGGCCGGGCCGACCTTTGGCTCGAGGACTATCCGGCAGCGAGCGCTGCGTTCAGCCAGTCACAGGCACTCGCTCAAGATCCTTCCGACCGGCAGGCAGCAGATGTCGGCCTGGCCAAGGCCCTGAATGCCACGGAGTACTATTTACAAGCCCATGCACTCGCCGCCCCCTACGCGCCAGGCCAAGTCGAACCAACAATCGAGGTATTGCGGTCCGAACAGGCTCTAGCCTGGGACGACAGGAGCGTGCCGATCATTGGTGCCGCGCCGGTCGCCAGCCCCGATGACCGTCTCGGCGCCGAGTACTTGCATCTCAAGTCAGAGACCGACTATCGACTTTCGGATCGCGTGGACGGCGCATTTACGTACAGCCATGACAGCGACAATCTCACCGTCTACGGATACGAATTGGGCGCGTGGCTGCCTGGAGCGACCGGTGGCGACACCTTCAATAGCTGGAGGTTGTCGGCGAAAACCTACACGGTCGATGACGGAATCACTTCCGATCAACTAACCTATCTTGGCGCCGGCACGAGCATGCGGATCGGCGATGCGCACCATGTCAATGTGAATGCGGGAGCGGGCATGCTCGACGGCTGGACGTTCTTTCAGGGCGGAGCCGATTGGGAGTACCGGCTGAGCGACAGTTTCGGCATCATTGCATCCGCCGACCGCTCGCCTATTCTGACGACCACAGCTTTAGCCGACCATGTCCTGTTCAACACCTACACCATCGGCACGAGCGTGCGGCCGTCCGACCACCTTTATGTGATTCCAACTTACTTTCACCAGGACTTCTCCGACGGCAACCATCGCGACGGCGCATCCTTACGCCTGGTGCTGAGCCCGTACGACGTGCCCGATACGTCATCGGCCCTTGGGGCACAGGTTTACGCTCGGGTTTTCGACAGCAGTGCGCCAGGCGCCGGTGTGTACTTCAATCCGGGCACGTACGACCTGGTGAAGTTCGACCTTATCGGCGTGCACAGGTTCAGTCCCGATTGGCTTCTGCGCGGGACGGCGGGTGGCGGCTATCAAACCATCGATGGCTCCAGCGGCGGCTCCTACGAAATTGAGCTGACTCTTTCGGGTCGGCTGCCCGGAAACGGTCGCCTCGATGCAACACTTGGCAGGAGCTCGTTTGCGTCTGCTGCCGGTGGCAGTTCCGAGTATTGGAACAACACCTTCACGATCTCGATTGGCTACCCGCTCGGGTAGCACGTATTAGGCCGCCGGACGGCCGTTGACGATCGAGACACGCTGGCCATAGCGCGAATAGGGATAGTAGTCCCATACTGCGTGATGCTGCACGCTCCAATTGTCCCAGAAAACTAGCATATTCGGCGTCCAACGCACGCGGCACTGGCCCGCGACGTGACTTTCGATATGGCGCCAAAGCATCTCCAGCATCGCGTCGCTTTCGCTGCGGTCGAGTTCGTTGATGCGCGTCGTGAAGCCGCGATTGACGTAGAGCGATTTCTTGCCGTTCCAGGGCACAGTGATGACGACTGGATGCGTGGTTTTCGGCCAACCACCTGGCGGCGCAGCCGTGCCGTAGCCGCCGGTATATGGCTTGGCGCCGTCATGGGTTGCGGTCAGCTTGTCGACGATTTCCTTCATCGTCGGCGACAGCGCCTCGTACGCGCGCACGGTTGAGGCGAACACCGTGTCACCACCGCCAATATCCGGCGTCTTCGTGATGTAGAGCATCGAACCCATAGGCGGCTCAGCATCGCAGGTGACGTCCGAGTGCCAGCCCTCGCCGGCGACGAATTTCGACGTCTGGTCGGCCTTAACGATCAGAATTTCCGGATCGCTCTGTGGAAACGGCGCCTTGTCCGATTTGGCGTGGTCCGGCGCAGCGTTCTTTGTGTGATAGGGATGAACATGCAAGGCGCCGAACAGGCGCGCGAATCGTTTGTGAGCCTCGCTGCTCAGCAGCTGATCTCGGAAATAGATTACGTGATGCGCGGCATGCGCTTTGCGAATCTCGGCGATCTGTTCCGCCGAAAGCGGATTCGAAAGATCGACTCCATGGATCTCTGCGCCGACAACCGGAGTCAACGGATCGACTTTGATGGTCTTGTAGTCGAGCTTCGGTTCCTCAGTCTCGATTTTGCGCATGATGCGTGTCGCCATGGCGGCCTCCCGACCCCTTTTTCCAGCGTGGCATATCGCTGGCGTTAAGAAAATGTCGGCCTAATCACAAAACATCCGGTTTGCTGTACGATCACCTTTTGGTCTGCTTTGCATGGGGAGGTATTCGGATGCACGTCACTGTACTTGTTCAGCCGCTGATCGCGCTGGTATTCGGCATTCTAATCCTGGTTCTGCCCCGAATTCTCAACTATCTGGTCGCGATCTATCTGATCTTGATCGGGACCGTCGGTTTGTTCCCGCACCTGCTGGAGCGATATCTGGGCTGAATCAGTCTACTCTGCGGCCTTGGGCGCGCGCGTCTTTCCTTCCGCCATCCGTTCCACCGCCATGCGGTCGGCGATGACGTTGGTCGGCTCGCCATCCCTGGCCGCGCGCACAAAGATCGCAGTCAGCGTATCGGCTATCGCACACACCCGGCGCTCGACCTCCGCGTCGCTCCAGTTTTCGATCTGCGCGGCGACGCGAATGATGCCGCCGCCATTGATGACATAGTCGGGCGCATAGAGGATGTCGCGGTCGCGGAGCATCGCGCCGTGGTGGTCGCGCGCCAGCTGGTTGTTGGCACCACCGGCGACGACCCGCGCATGAAGCCGCGCGATGCTCTGATCGTTGAGGATCGCGCCGAGCGCATTGGGCGAGAGTACGTCACACTCGACTGTGACGATCTGGTCCGGCGTGGCGGCGACCGCGCCGAGTTTTTCGACGGCCTCTTTCACGGCGAACATGTCGGTGTCCGCCACGATGAGTTTGGCGCCTTCTGAGTGTAGCCGCTTGGCGACACCCATGCCGACCTTGCCGAGACCTTGGATCGCGACACGCAAGCCTTTGGTCGTATCGACCCCTAGGCGATGCTTGACCGCCGCCTTCAGGCCGCCGAACACGCCAAGCGCAGTGGCCGGGCCGCTGTCGCCGCCGGCCTTGCCTGGTTGATTATAGCCCGCGATGAACTTCGTGCCCCGGGCAATCACCGGCATGTCGGGCGGCAGGATGCCGACGTCCATCGCCGTGACGTAGCGCCCGCCAAGCGTGTTGATTGCCTCGGCGTAGGCCGCAAATTTGGCGTCCGACTTGTCGGTTGCCGGGTTACCGATGATGCACGCCTTGCCACCGCCAAGCGGCAAGTCCGCGATGGCGTTCTTGTAACTCATGCCCTTCGAGAGGCGCAGGGCGTCAGTCAATGCCGCATCAGTCGTGATGTACGGATACATGCGCGTGCCGCCGCAGGCCGGACCGAGCGCGGTCGAGTGGATCGCGATGATCGCCTTCAAACCGGTATTTACATCATCGAAAAAGGTGACCGCTTCGTGATGGTCGAAGTCGGGTGAATCGAAAACGTTCATTCGGCAGCCTCAGTAATCGGTGTCGTGGGCGCTACAGCATCGCTCATGTACAGGCGGCGCAGCAGCACGGCTTCCTTGGCCTTCGTCTGCTTGTAGTTGCTGTCCTTGATATAGCCGTAGCCTTTGACTTCGAGCGGCAGTTCCGCGAGTGCCACCGCCGTCGCGTGATTTGCCGGTGTCAAACTGGCTGCCATCTTGGCGAGCAACTTGTCATAGTCGCCGATCATCGCGACTTCCAACTTGCGCTCCGGACTGTATGCGAAGATGTCGAGCCAGGTTCCGCGCAGGCCCTTCAACGCCGCCAGTACTCGGAAGGCATTCATCATGTACGAACCGAATTCCATCTTGCGCGGACGGCCCGTATTGCGATCGGTTGCGCCGAGGATCGGCGGCGCAAGGTGGAACGACAGGCTGAAGTTGCCTTCGAATTCCTGATTGAGCTTTTTGTGGAATTCGCCGTTCGTGTAGAGCCGCGCGACTTCATATTCGTCTTTGTAGGCCATCAGCTTGAACAAGGCGCGCGCGGCCATATCGGCCAGTCCATGCTTGCCAGGCGCCTTGATCGCTTCGGCTGCGCGGATCTTGTCCAGCATCGCGCGATAGCGCTCGGCATAGGCGGCGTTCTGATAGGCGGTGAGGAAGTCGCTGCGCTTGGCGACAATCTCTTCGAAGGCTTCCGCGAACTTCGGTCCGTCCGGCAGGTCGAGACCCGCCATCTTCAGGATCGCCTCGCGGTCATGCGCCGCGAGCCGACCCAGCCGGAACGCCCGCTGGTTGGCTTTCACCGCCGCGCCGTTCAACTCGATAGCCTTGAGGATTGCTTCCTCGCTGATGGGAATTTCACCAAGCTGATAGGCGTATCCTGTCTGGAACATATTGGCGTAGATTGTGTCGCCCAGCAGGCGCAACGCCAGCTCCTCGGCATCGATGCTTTCGAGCCGCCGCGAGGCGCGCGCAATTCGTGAACGCATCGCGGCCATGTCGTAGTCGATGGTATTGTCAGTGACGAACGCTGCGGTCGGAGTGAGATCGTCATTGACAACAGAAACCGTGCGCTCTGCGTTGAGGTAACCGAACGTATCGGGCTTGGCCGACATGACGATGTCGCAGCCGATCAGGACGTCTGCCTGTCCAGTCGGCACGCGCGGTCCGTGGATGCGTGCCTTCTGGGCCGCCACGCGCACAAAGGAAGTGACGGCGCCTCCCTTCTGCGCAAGCCCCATCATGTCGAGAGTTGCGACGGTCTTGCCTTCGATGTGTGCCGCCGTGCCGAGGATTGCGCCGATGGACGTCACGCCCGTTCCGCCGATGCCGCCGATGACAATATTGAAGGTGTCGCGCGTGACTTCCGGCAACACGGGCTGCGGAATGTCGAACACTGCGTTCGATGCGCCATTTTTGGCGCGCGTCTTCAGCGCGCCGCCATGCACCGTGACGAAGCTCGGACAGAAGCCCTCGACGCAGGAGAAGTCTTTGTTGCATGAAGACTGGTTGATCTTGCGCTTGCGGCCGAACTCGGTTTCCAACGGTTCGACGGACACACAGTTCGATGTCTTGGAGCAATCACCGCAACCTTCGCAAACCAGCTCATTGATGAAGGCGCGCTTCGGCGTATCTTCCATCAATCCGCGCTTGCGGCGGCGGCGCTTTTCCGCAGCACAGGTTTGGTCATAGATCATGACGGTTACGCCGGACAGTTCGCGCAGCTGCTTCTGGATGCTGTCGAGATCGCGGCGGTGCTCGATGCGCGTCCCGATGGGGAAGTTCGCGACCGAGTGCTTCTCCGGCTCGTCGCTGACAATGATGAGGTCCTTGACGCCTTCGGCCGCAACCTGAGCGGCCATCTCGGGTACGGTCAGTTCTCCGTCGACATGCTGGCCACCGGTCATCGCGACGGCGTCGTTGTAGAGCAGCTTGTAGGTGATGTTCACGCCGGCCGAAACGGATGCGCGGATCGCGAGAATTCCAGAATGGAAATAAGTGCCGTCGCCCATATTGGCGAAAACATGTGGCCGCGTGGTGAACGGTGACGCGCCGATCCATGGCGTACCCTCGCCGCCCATCTGCGTGAACAGCGCGGTATTGCGCGAGGGCTGCCACGTAACCATGTAGTGGCAACCGATACCCGCCATGCCGATGGAGCCTTCGGGCACCTGGGTCGAGGTATTGTGTGGGCAGCCAGAGCAGTAGAACGGCGCGCGCTCGTACAGCGTCGTCATGCCGTCCTGTTCGCGATGCTTCTGCTCGAGGCGCGAGATCAGCGTGCGCATGCGCGGTGTCCACTTGTCCTCGCCGATGATCTTGGCGATCGCGAGCGCAACCTGGCCAGAATCGAGATCGAGGATCGAGCGGATGAAGGGCTTGCCGTCGCGGCCGAGTTTTCCGAATACCCGCGGGCGCTTCTCCGGATTCATGTTGAAGAGGATCGACTTGATCTGGCCCTCGATCAGGTCGCGCTTTTCCTCGATTACGAATACTTCCTCGAGTCCATAGGCAAAGCGCGCGATCTGTGTCGGCTCGATTGGCCAGGTCATGCCCATCTTGAGGACGCGCAGTCCGAGCGCCGCCGCTTCCGTGTCGCCGATGCCGAGATCGTCCAGCGCTTGGCGAAGATCGAGATAGGATTTTCCGGCGGTTACGATGCCGATGCGCGGATTTTCCGAATCCATCACCACGCGGTTCAGCACATTGGTATGCGCGAAGGCGATGACGGCGGGGATCTTGTGTTCGCGCAGCCGCTTTTCCTGGGCCTGCGGATTGTCGCCGAGCCGGATCGAAAGGCCATCCTTCGGCATGGGAAAACCGAGCGGCCTGACAATCGGCACCCGGTGCGGATGGACCTCAACCGTCGCCGATGCATCCATGGTTTCGGCCAGCGCGATCATCGACACCCAGGTGCCGGCATAGCGCGACAGCGCCCAGCCGTAGATTCCGAAGTCGAGTACTTCCTGGATGCCCGCCGGATTGAGCACCGGGATCTCCGCATCGACCATCGCATATTCACTTTGGTTGGGAAGGGTCGACGACTTGCAGGCGTGATCGTCGCCAAGGATGGCCAGGACACCGCCCTTGCTCCATGTGCCGGCAGCATTGGCGTGTTTGAAAGCATCACCGGAGCGATCGACGCCAGGCGCCTTGCCGTACCACATGGCGAACACGCCATCATACCTGGCGCCTGGATATAGGTTCGCTTGCTGCGAGCCCCACACCGCGGTGGCCGCGAGGTCTTCGTTGATGCCCGGCTTGAAGACGGTGCTGTGCTTGTCGAGGAATTTCTGCGCGCGCCACAACTGCTGGTCGAGACCACCGACGGGCGAACCACGATAGCCGGAGATGAATCCGGCCGTATTCAGCTTCGCCCTGCGGTCCAGTTCATGCTGCATCATCGGGAGACGCACCAGTGCCTGAATGCCGGTGAGGAAGACGCGGCCGGTCTCGACTTCGTATTTGTCGTCGAGCGAGATGGGCATCAATGTCATGTTGTGGTCCTGATACCCTATATGGTGTTGGCCGACTCTGTACGGAAGTTGCGCGACCATACCTTTTGCCAATCGCAATTGGCTTGCCTTTTGCGGCCCGGCACCGCAACACACATGCGAACAGTGTGCATGGCCCGCAATAAATTCATCGTATACGGCGGCGCTTTACAGCCGCCCCAGCCGGGTTCTCTATTCCGTCATGCCGACTCTCGAACAACTGCGCCCCAAGCATCCGGAGATCCACTCCGACTTCACGATCGACCAGCGGTGGGAGAGTTACGATGCGGCGCAGCATGGCATGTGGCGGACCCTGTTCGAGCATCAGGCCAAGGTTTTGCCGGGCCGTGCCTGCGACGAGTTCCTCAGCGGCCTTACTCGGCTCAAACTGGTCTCAGATCGAATCCCGGAATTCGAACGCCTATCGGACGACCTTCAGAAGCTGACTGGCTGGAGGGTGGTGGCAGTGCCGTCGCTTGTGCCCGACGAGATCTTCTTCGACCACTTGGCGAACCGGCGTTTCCCCGCCGGTCAGTTCATCCGCCGTGCCGACCAGCGCGACTATATCGAGGAGCCCGACGTCTTCCACGACGTGTTCGGCCACGTCCCGATGCTCGCCCATCCCGTCTTCGCCGACTATATGCAGGCCTATGGCAAGGGCGGCCAGCGGGCGTTGAACGAATTCGGCGCATTGCGCAACCTGGCGCGGCTCTATTGGTACACTGTCGAGTTCGGACTGATCGCCAAGCCGGAAGGTCTGCGCATTTATGGTTCTGGCATCGTCTCCAGCCGCGCCGAGTCGATCTACGCCGTGGAGAACCCCTCACCCAACCGCATCGGCTTCGATCTCGAAAGGGTGATGCGTACCGAGTACCGCATCGACGATTTCCAGGAAAGCTATTTTGTCATCAAGTCATTCGATGAACTGTTCGCCGAGACCTACAAGGATTTTGCCGCAATCTATAGAAGGCTTGCGAGCGGGGCGACCTACAAACCCGGCGACATCCTTGCGGGCGAGCATGTCCATCACCGCGGCACGCACACCTATGTCGGCGGCAGCCACGCGGCGCTGTGAGCAAACTCCCCGCCCGGACAATGTGACGCTCTTCTACGCCACCGGCGCCGGCGCCTGCGGCACGGTCTTCCAGAAATCTGGGTCGTGGCCGAAGAAGATGCGTGCGCCGCTCGCTTGCATCCGCCGGAGCAGAAGCAGGCTTTCCTTCATCTGGTCGAAATTGTAAGCCGAGTCCGGCAGGTGCAGCGCATCGAAGGTCTGCTTGAGGTAGCAGCAGTCCGCCGCAAGCACGACATCTCCGGAATCAAGCTTTACCCGCAACGATTGATGTCCGGGTGTGTGACCTGGAGTGGGAAACACCAGCACAGTGCCGTCAGCGAACAGATCCTGCTCGCCCGCGACCTGCATCACCGAGGCCATGTGCGCGAAGTCGATCGGATTGTAGACGCCCGCATCCTGCGTCACCTTCATGTGCGCAGCCCGCCACTCCTTGGCGTGCACGACCATCGTCGATTTCGGAAAGAATTCGTTGCCGCCGCAATGGTCGTAGTGAAGATGGGAGTTGACGACATAGCGAATTTCGCCCGGCGCGACACCAAGCCGCGCGAGATGCGAGGCGATGTCCGCGCCGCTGGGAAATTCGATCTCCTGGGAGTCCGCGAGCGGACCGAGCAACCGCGCCTTGTTCTGGCGCAGCGCGACATTGAGTCCGGTGTCGAAGAGCACTTTCCCTTCGGGATGCACGATCAAATAGGCCGGCACCGGCACAGTAATCTTGCCAGTTTCACCGGCAAGAAACCGCTCGCGGTCGCTCGTAACGCTGCCACAAGTGAAGGCGAAGAGCTGCACACTCATCCGATCACCGCTCCACTGCCGCGAGGACTTCACCTTCGGTGAGAATCTGCGGCAGCACCTTCGGCTCCACCGCTCCCGGCGCATAGTAGAGATACAGCGGCACGCCGGATCGCCCATGCTCGGCCAGAAGTTTGGTGATTGCCGGATCGCGCTTCGTCCAGTCGGCGACGAGATAGGCGACATTTTTCTCGCGGAACGCCGCATGGACGCGCGCGCTGGAGAGAGCGGCTTCGTCGTTGACAAGACAGGTGATGCACCAAGCCGCCGTCGCATTGATGAATACCGGCCGCCCGGCGGCACGCAACGAAGCGAGACGCTCGGCAGAGTACGACTCCGACGCAAAACCGGTGACATTCATGGCACCGCTGTTCGCCTGCGCCGGCGAGGTTTTGAGGAATGCGAGACAGGACAGCGCGACCATGATGGCGATGAGCGTGACGAGCGCCCCGACACCGCGGCCACGAGGTGAGAAGTTGCGGCTGATGCCCCAGATCCAGGCGCCGAAACCGGCCGCGACCATCGCGGCGAGCGCGGCTGCCACCGCGTTCGCACCGGCCTGCTGCGCCAGCACCCACACCAGCCACGCCGCGGTTCCGTACATTGCAAAGGCGAGAGCTTGCTTGAAGATGAGCATCCACGCGCCAGGCTTCGGAAGCGCGCGCATCAGGGCTGGCGAAATGCCGATCAGCACGAAGGGCGCCGCAAACCCGACGCCGAGCGCAAGGAAAACAGCGAGCGAGATGATCGCCGGCTGCGTCAGCGCGAAGCCGAGCGCAGCCGCCATGAACGGCGCGGTACAGGGCGCCGCGACGGCTACGGCGAGCACGCCGGTGAAGAACGAGCCGGCCTCCCCGCCCGAGCGCGTCAGACTATCGCCGCCGCCAAAACTCGCGATCTCAAACACTCCGGACAGATTGAGGCCGACGCCGAACATCAGGAGCGCAAAGCCTGCCACGATCATCGGCTCCTGCAACTGGAAACCCCATCCGATGGCCTGACCGCTGGCGCGCAGCGCAATAAGCAAGGCACCGAGAGCGACAAAACTCAGGATTGCGCCGATGCCATAGGCAACACTCTCGCGCACCGCCTCGGAGCGGTCGCGCCCGGCATGCGACGACAACGCGAACGCCTTCATCGCCAGGACCGGCAGCACGCACGGCATGAGATTGAGGATGAGACCACCCACGACGGCGAACAAAAGTGCAAGCAGGAATCCGATGCTGCTTTCACCTGTGTCGAAACCCGCGTTGGGCACGGCGCCCGGCAAGGCGTCGACAGCCAGCGCCTGGGTCGAGCCGTCCGACGAACCGAGCACCAGAACGCCCGCAAGCACACCGCCTTTCTTCGCGATCGCCTTTCCAGGCGTCATCCGCAGCACCAGGCCACCATCCGAAAATCCCATGATCTGCGGCGATGGCCCCTTCACTAATCCGCTCTCAAGCGGAAAGAACTGCGCGCTCTGAGGATGCGCATACACCAGCGACTTTGCCGCTACGTACAGATCGAGTGAGCTCGCCAACCGATATCGCATCAGCCAGGGCGATGGCACCGGCATTCGCGCGCGCGCCGCGGCAAACTCCGCAGCGTGCCCGACGGACTCCGGGCCAATCTGCACCGGCACAGAAAGTGTCGCGTCCTCGGGAATGCACACTTCCTTGCAGACCAGCCAGGCCGCTTTCGCCGTCAATGTCACTGTGTCGCCCGGCCGTGCATCGCGCGGCGCGCTCAGTTGCGTGAGGATCCAGACCTTGCCTTCATAGCCATAGTCCATGAACGGACCCACCGGCAGACGCATCGGAGCAGGCCATTGCAGCTCACCCGCCCGCCAACCGTAAGGCAGATTCCAGGTCAGGGTCGTTGGCTGACCCACATCGCCCGGATTGAGCCAATAGGTATGCCAGCCCGGGCGAATGATCTGCTCGAATGCGATGGTGATGGTGCCACCGGGTTCGACGGCATCGCTTTCGGCAACCAGCCGCACATGCACCTTTGCGCGATCGTCAATTTGCGCCGCTGCCGGCGCGGCGGCGACGAGCAGAAGGAAGAGCGCGGTGAGCCATTTCATGCCACGGCTATAGCGTTGACGGCGCGCTCCCGCCAGCGGGCCTCGCCTATCTGTGACCGCGGCGATAGGCTGCGCCTTCACTATCGAGGAGAAGTATGTGCGTAACAGCAATCGGCAATGGATCCTGAAAAAACGGCCAGTCGGTGACATCAAACAGGGCGATCTGGAACTGGTCGAACAGCCCATTCCGGTGCCGGGACCCGGACAGTTCCTGATCCGTACGCTCTATCTGTCGCTCGATCCGACCAACCGCATCTGGATGAGCGATATGGAGCAATACATGCCGCCGGTCCAGATCGGCGACGTAATGCGCGGCGGCACTCTGGGCGTGATCGAACAATCGAACAATCCGGACTACAAGCCCGGCGAGATCGTGAACGGCATCGCCGGCTGGCAGGAATATTCCGTCGCCGGCGGCGCGCAGAAGATGGCCAAGGGTCCGGCGCCGCTTCCCGCCTATATGAGTGTGTTGGGTATGACGGGCGCGACCGCCTATTTCGGTCTGCTCGATCTGGGCAAGCCGCAGCCGGGCGAAACCGTCGTCGTCTCGGCCGCGGCCGGCGCGGTCGGCTCCATCGTCGGCCAGATCGCCAAGCTGAAGGGCTGCCGCGTGGTCGGCATCGCCGGTTCGGACGAGAAGTGCCGCCATCTGGTGAAGGACTTCGGCTTCGACGCCTGCATCAACTACAAGAAGGAGAACATCCGCGCGGCGCTGAAGCGCGAATGCCCGAACGGCATCGACGTTGACTTCGAGAATGCCGGCGGCGATATCCTCGACGCCATCCTGGAACAGATCAACATGAAGGCGCGCATCGTGCTGTGCGGCATGATCTCCGGCTACAACGACAAGCAACCGCGACCCGGTCCGAGCCTCACCAACATCCTGATGAAGCGCGCGCGGATCGAAGGCTTCATCATCATCGACTACTTCCCGCGCCTCGGCGAATTCCTCGCCGAGATGAGCAAGTGGGTTGCGGAAGGTAAGATCAAGTACGACACCACCGTCGTCAAAGGTATCGAGAACTCGCTCAGCGCACTCAACATGCTGTTTACCGGCGGCAATACCGGCAAGCTTCTGGTGCAGGTGTCGGAGGAATAGTTGCGGATCACCGGCGGACAGTTTCGCGGCCGCGCGCTGGCCGAGCCGCCGGATGAGCGTGTGCGGCCGACGTCGGACAAGGTGCGCCAGGCGATCTTCAACATCCTGGCGCATAACGACTTCGCAACCGGTTTCACGTTGCAAGGCGCCAAGGTCATCGATGTGTTTGCGGGCACCGGCGCGCTGGGTCTCGAAGCGTTGAGCCGCGGCGCGGCGTACACGCTGTTCATCGACGACAGCGCCGAAAGCCGGGCGCTGATCCGGCGCAATGTCGAGGCGATGAACCTGACCGGCGTCAGCAAGATCTGGCGCCGCGATGCAACCGATTTGGGACCGCTCGGCGCCGGCGCGGGCGGTCCGTTCGACCTCGCATTTTTGGACGCGCCCTATCGCAAGGGTTTGACTGAGAAGGCGCTGGCGAGCCTCGTCGCCGGTGGTTGGCTGTCGTCCAACGCGATCGCCATTGCCGAGATGGCGGCCGACGAGCAGGTCGATCCGCCCCCAGGCTTCGTTCCGCTCGACGGCCGGACTTACGGCGAGACCGCGGTTCATATCTTCGGCG
>JANYBR010000495.1 GCA_025360685.1 Pseudomonadota bacterium | reverse complement strand
GCAGGATCGGTCCATGCGCGGAGAGGTTGTAGGCCGTGCTCCCTGCCGGCGTGGAAACGAGTACGCCATCGCAGATCAGTTCATTGATGCGAGGCTTACCGTCGATCTGGATTCGAATCTTGGCGGCCTGGCGAGTCTGGCGGAACAGGTGCACGTCGTTGAACGCCAGCGCCTCGGAGACGCCGCTCTTTCCCTCCGCGCGCATCCGCAAAGGATGAACGCCGGCAGACTCTGCTGCGGCAAGCCGCTCGCTCAGATCGGTCTCGCGGAACTCATTCATGAGAAAGCCGACCGAGCCGAGATTCATGCCGTAAATCGGTTTGCCCTTGCCTATGAAGCGATGAAGTGTTTGCAGCATGAAGCCGTCGCCGCCGAGCGCTACGACAATGTCGGCGTTATCCGCGCCCGCGTCCTTGTGATGCTGTCGCAGCATCGCCAGGGCTGCCTGCGCGTCGGGCACGGCCGCCGCGACAAAGTGGAGTGCCGTCGCCATCGTTCAGCCGCCCGTCAGAGACATGTGGCGTTCAAGCGCCGGCGCGTTGTGGCGGCGATCTATGATGAAGTCGTGGCCCTTCGGCTTGCGTGCGATTGCCGCATCGATGGCCTGGGCGAGCACTGCGTCGTCGCTTGCGGCACGCAAAGGTGTCCGCAGATCTGCTGCGTCGCTCTGGCCAAGGCACATGTAGAGCGTGCCTGTACACGTCAACCGGACGCGATTGCAGCTCTCGCAGAAATTGTGCGTCAGAGGCGTGATGAAGCCGAGCCTGCCACCGGTCTCGGCGACGCGCACGTAGCGCGCTGGGCCGCCGGTGCGATAGTCGCTATCCTCGAGCGTGTAGTCGCGTGCCAGCCGGGCGCGGACCAGAGAAAGCGGGAGATATTGCTCGACGCGATCGCCGTCGATCTCTCCGAGCGGCATGGTTTCAATCAAGGTGAAGTCGAAGCCACGCCCGTGGGCCCAGAGCATGAGATCGGCGATCTCGTCCTCGTTCACGCCCTTCAGGGCCACTGTGTTGATCTTGATCTTCAAACCGGCTGCGTCGGCCGCATCGATGCCGTCGAGGACCTTCGGCAGATCACCCCAGCGTGTGATGTCGCGAAACTTGGCCGCATCGCGCGTGTCGAGCGAGATGTTGATGCGCTTTACGCCGGCCGAAACCAGCTCGCGGGCAAAGCGCGCCAGCTGGCTGCCGTTCGTCGTCAAGGTGACTTCCTTGAGGTTCGATTTGCCGATTTGCGCGCCGAGCCGGTCGAACAGGCTGATGACGTTGCGCCGGACAAGCGGCTCGCCGCCGGTGATGCGCAGTCGTTCCACCCCTTTATCGACAAACGCCATGCTGAGCCGCTCCAGTTCCTCGAGCGTCAGCAGCTCGGCCTTGGGCAGGAAGCTCATATGTTCCGACATGCAGTACACGCAGCGAAAGTCGCAGCGATCCGTGACGGAGAGGCGCAAATAGGTGATGTGGCGGCCAAACGGGTCGATCATGCCGGTGAACTTAGCAGGTGGCGCCGGTTAATTGAATGTCAGGTCGGCCAGTTCCGTAAGAGCCGCCGGCCTGGCGAACGTGGCGAATACGCGATCCACGTCTGCCATGTCGGCAAACGTCAAAGTCGTACGCATATTGTGGGCTTGGCGCGAAAGATTGAAGACCGTCGTGAACACGCACCGGTCGATCCCGACGCAGCGGCAGGCCAGGGCCACGGCCCTCGGGCCGCCTTGGTAGAACTTGGCGCGCAATTCGGTCAGCGGCAGATTGACGAGCTTGGCAAGCCCCAGATCGAACAGGTCCGTGTGCCCCTGATGCAGGACGCGCAACAGGAATCCGGCCTTGAGCTGGCCCGAAGCGGCGAGCTTGTCGATCAGCTTCTGCGCACCTTGTGCCGGAGGCGATTTGGGTTGCGGCGGTTCGCTTTTGATCGCTGTCTCGGCCTGATCGAACGCCGTGTTCAGTTTTTCGGTCGCGATGCGGTAATTCTGGTTGATATATGTCTTCAGCGCGTCTGACACCCACTCGCACATCCGTGTTGCCAGTTGCGGCGGCAAGTCGGGCCGTTGTGCCAACGGTTCGTGAAGGCTCGTCAGGTTCCGCGATTTTTCGACCAGGGTTTTATAGGCAACGACAGAGATTCTGGCCGTGGCGTTGCGCACCAGTGCCACGAGAACCGATTCATGTACGCTTTTGGCAAGTTCGTCGGTCACCGGCTCGTTGATATGCTGGCGCGAGGCTACGGCTTCCTGGTGGGCGGTGCTGCATTCGGCGATCAGTCTCAACATGTCCTCGTCCGTGAGGAGCGGACTGCGCAGGAGCAGAGGACGGGCGACTTCGATTTTGTCATCCGCAAGGAGCAGGATGAGATCGTGCGGCGCGGTCGAGTCGTCGGCGAGACGTTCGGCCAATGCAATTCGAATGGCCATTTCGACGTCTTTGGCCAGACGGCGCAGTATCTCATGCATCAGAGCGCGTTCGCGCTCGTTCAGACCGCTGCCCTGAATTCGGTACAGCGAGGCTACGGCGAGATAGATTTCCTCGCGGCTCGTCCCCTGCGGGTTGACCGCGAGTTGGGCCAATCGACCCATATCGCTCATATCGTGCGCGGTAAGCCCCACGTTCTGCCCCGGATGCGTTCTGCATACAGCCGTTCTGGCTGTAGGGGAGCAGTAGCAAGACGGAATTAACACTGCGTTAACGAAGGTCGGCAGGCGGGACTGAGAGCGCAGCTGCTACCCCCGGGCTCAGAACCTAAATGCTCCGACCACGTTCCAGACGCCCGTACCGTCGGGCGCAAAAATCGGCAACAGCACGATCTCCAAATGCATCATCTCGATTCCGTCCGCGAAGATTCGGGTGTTTAACACTCCGGGTTCGCGCGATTGCGCCGCTCGCGCTCCGAGTTGCAGAAGCAGTTTGGCCCCGTCCTGATCCTGGGTGTAATTCTCACTGACGAGAGTTCCTGCGATCTCACGTCCGAAGCGTTCGATCATAGCGGTTCCCGCCAGGCGAATGCGTGCATCACTCCAATTGTCTATCGGTTCGGTGATCAGAATATGGGGCAGCAATTTGGCGAGTGCGCGCGAAGGGATGTCGCGGCCCATGCGCATGCCGTCTTTTGCCTCGAGCGCGCGCCAGAATGCCATCAGCGCAATGGAGTTGGGATGGCTGACTTCGGCACAGACGGTTCTGACGTACCGGTATTGCGGTGATGGGTTCAGCACTGGCTGGCCGAGAACAACGGCATCGTTCATGAACATACTCCCAGGCATTGCGCGCGTGAAAATTTGCATAGCCGAGTTGCCGTGGGTTTAATGAGGCGACACAAAGTGGTTTCAATACGTGCACGCAGTGAAGTTTTACGACGGACAAATTTGAGCGCCTTGTAATTTCCGAGCATTCTGCCCAGTGTTTCCTTTACGAAGTCACGCCGACGCGCGCGGAACCGATGAACTCTGAGCCGCCCTACATTCTCGCCATCGACCAGGGAACAACGTCGACCCGCGCGATCCTGTTCGACTCGTCTGCCAAGCCCGTCGCGTCGCATGCCATCGAGTTGCGCCAGTTCTATCCGGCCAATGGCTGGGTCGAACATGACGCGCAGGAAATCTGGCAGGCGACGCTTTCCTGTTGCCGCGTCGCGCTGAAAGGCGCGCCAGCGAAGGATGTCGCCGCGATCGGAATTACCAATCAACGCGAGACGACCGTGATCTGGGACAAGCGCACAGGCCTTCCGCTTCACAACGCGATCGTCTGGCAGGATCGCCGCACCGCCGATCGTTGCCGAGTGCTGAAGTCGCGCAAGTGGGAGGCAAAGATTTCGGCAAAGACCGGGCTACTGCTCGATCCGTATTTTTCCGGAACCAAGATGGAGTGGCTGCTCGATCACATACCAGGGTCGCGCAAACGAGCCGAACGGGGTGAGATCGCGCTGGGCACAGTCGACGCCTGGCTGATCTACAAATTGACGGCTGGAAAGGTGCACGCGACCGATGTCACCAATGCCTCGCGTACGATGCTGCTCAATCTAAGGACGCTGCAATGGGACGCGGATTTGCTCAAGCTGTTCGGTGTGCCGCTGCAGGCACTGCCCGACGTGCGCGACAGTGCCGGCAGCTTCGGCGAGACCGAGCAGTCGCTGCTTGGTGCAGCGGTTCCGATCATGGGCGTGGCCGGAGATCAGCAAGCGGCCGCTTTCGGTCAGGCCTGTTTCAATCCTGGTGACGTGAAGTCGACTTACGGTACGGGCTGTTTCGCTCTGGTCAACACAGGCGGCAAGGCGCCAATGTCGAAAAATCGCCTGCTCGCTACCAGTGCCTATCGAATTGGCAAGAAGTCGGTCTACGCGATCGAAGGCAGCATCTTCATTGCCGGCGCCGTGGTGCAGTGGCTGCGCGATGCACTGGGCGTCATCCGCACGTCGGAGGAAATAGAAGCGTTGGCGCGAACCGCCAAGGACGCGGAGGGGCTGTATTTCGTGCCGGCATTTACCGGCCTTGGCGCACCTTACTGGGACCCAGATGCGCGCGGCGCGATTTTGGGCCTCACGCGCGACATGGGTGCAGCGGAAATCGCGCGTGCGGCACTGGACGCCGTGTGTTTCCAGACCCGCGATTTACTCGAAGCCATGGCGAAGGACATGAAGCGGTCGGGCCTTCGTGCGCCCAAAGCGCTGAAAGTGGATGGCGGCATGGTACGCAATGACTGGTTTTGCCAGCGCCTCGCCGACCTGACCGGACTTCCCGTCGACCGGCCGGTGGTGACAGAAACCACCGCGCTCGGCGCCGCCTATCTCGCCGGGCTCGCCGCCGGACTGTTCCGGGACACAAAGGAAATCGCGGCGCGCTGGGCACTCGACCGCCGTTTCGTGCCTCAGATGAAAGCCAGCGGGCGCAATACGCTTTACGAGGGCTGGAAGCTCGCCGTTAAGCGCGTTCGCTGATGCGCGCGTAGATGGTTGCGTGCAAGATTCCCCCAGTTCGTTGGGGGACATTCCGGTCGAGCTGGTTTGACAGGTGGACAGAGCGGGACCACTCTTTGCCAATCCGCTATCGCATCGCAATATCGAAGGACAACCTATGAGCAGTGCAGCCCGAAAAGTGCCCGACGCCCAGGACGTTCAATCCCTGAAGGGCAAGGTCAGTGCCGAGGAGTGGGCTGTCCGCGAAGACCTGGCGGCGACCTATCGCCTGGTGGCGATGCACGGCTGGGACGACATGATCTTTACACACATCTCCGCGCGCGTGCCCGGACCGGAGCACCATTTTCTGATCAATCCGTATGGTCTGCTGTTCGAGGAGATCACTGCCTCGAGCCTGGTGAAGATCGATGTCGAGGGCAACAAGATCGTCGATTCGCCGTTTCCGGTGAACGCGGCGGGTTTCACGATCCACTCCGCACTGCACATGAATCGCGAGGACGCCGGTTGTGTCATCCATCTGCACACCACGGACGGTGTTGCCGTGTCGGCGCAGAAGGACGGCCTTCTTCCGCTCGACCAGCATGCGATGATGATTTCCGGCGAGATCGCCTATCACGACTATGAGGGTGTCGCCCTGGATCTCGACGAGCGCGATCGTTTGGTGGCGGACATCGGTGCGAAGAACGCGATGATCCTGCGCAACCACGGCACTTTGGCGCTCGGCAAGAACTGCGCCGACGCCTTCCTGCGCATGTTCTATCTGGAGCGGGCCTGTTCGATGCAGGTGCGCGCGCTAGCCGGCGGGGCTGCGCCCAACTGGCCGAACCAGGGTGTGCCGGAGAAGACGGCGTTGCTGGGGCAGGGTGCGTTCAACGGCATGGTCGGTGCGCTGGCCTGGCCTGCGTTGCGGCGCAAGTGCGACCGCGTCGACCCGGGCTATAAAAATTAGGTATCCGTTCCGGTCGGTTCATTCCAACAACTTGCCTCGCACGATGCGCGGCACGACGATTTTGACATTTGGAGCAACAGCATGAAATTCGGCGTCGGTCAGTCGGTCAAGCGCACGGAAGACATCCGCTTTGTGACCGGACAAGGTCAGTATACGGACGATCTTCATTTTCCCAACGAGGCGTTCGCCTGCTTCCACCGCACGGCACAATCGCACGCCAAGATCCTGTCGGTCGACATTTCCGCTGCCAAGGCAGCGCCCGGCGTGGTCGACGTGCTGACCTATGCCGATGTGAAAGCCTTCGGCGCCAAGCCGATGCCCTGCATGGCGCCAGTGCCGACGCGGGACAAATCGCCGATGCACACGACGCCCAAGCCGATCCTTGCGAATGACAAGGTGACGTTCACCGGCGAGGCGATTGCCATGGTGATCGCGGAGACATATGCACAGGCCAAGGACGCGGCCGAACTGGTCGCCGTCGAATATGAAGTGCTCGACGCCGTCGGCACGCTCGCCGCTGCGCCGAATGGTCCGCAGATCTGGGACGGAGCCAAGAACAACGAGACATTCGACTGGGCGGACGGTGACGAAGACGCCGTGAAGGCCGCGTTCGCCAAGGCTGTGCACAAGGTCTCGCTCGAAGTGGTGCAGAACCGTATCAGCGCCATGCCGATGGAAACGCGCAACGCGATCGGCGTGTATGACAAGGCCACGGACCACTACACGATCTATGTGACGTCTCAGGGCGCAGCCAATCTGCGAGGTGGACTTGCCCGCGGTGTGCTGAATCTGCCGATCGAAAAGGTTCGCGTCATCACCAAGGACGTTGGCGGCGGTTTCGGCATGAAGGGATTTCTCTATCCCGAGCAGCCCATGGTGATGATTGCAGCCAAGAAGGTCGGCCGGCCGGTGCGCTGGAGCGCGGAACGCACCGAATCCTTCCTGGCAGACGATCATGGCCGCGACATGATCACGACTGGCGAACTGGCGCTCGACAGGGATGGCAAGATTCTCGCCATGCGCATCACGGGCACCGCTAACATGGGCGGATACCTCTCGGTCTATGCGCCGTTCATTCCAACACTCGCCGGCGGGCGCATCTTCGGCGGCGTCTATCGCGTGCCGTCGCTGTTCGCGAACATCAAAGGTTATTTCTCCAATTCCGCGCCGGTCGACGCCTATCGTGGCGCAGGCCGCCCGGAAGCGGCTTATTTGATGGAACGGCTGATGGATGCGGCCGCCGCCAAGACCGGCATCGATCGCACCGAGATCCGCCGGCGCAACCTGCCGTCGCCGTCCGAACTGCCTTACGAAAACTGGTCGGGCATCAGTTTCGATTCTGGCGACTATCCCCGTCTGCTCGAAACCGGGCTGAAGCGCGCCGACCAGGCGGGCTTCGCGGCGCGCAAGGCGGAATCGGCCAAGCGCGGCAAGCTGCGCGGCTTCGGCTTCGGCTACTATGTGGAGATTACGGGCGCGGCAGGTCAGGAACCGGCCGCGATCAAGTTCACCGAAAACGGCGGCGTGGAGCTCTATTGCGGCACGCAGTCGAACGGGCAGGGACACGAGACTTCGTTCGCGCAGCTGGTCGCGGAGAAACTCGGCGTGCCGTTCGAATCCATCACCGTCAAACAGGGCGATACCGAATGGGTGAATGGCGGCGGCACCGGCGGTTCGCGTTCGCTCAACATGTCGGGCGGTGCGCTCATGGTTACATCTGATGAAGTGATCAAGAAGGGCAAGGCCGCGGCCGGACAAGTGCTGCAAGCCGGCGGCAAGGACGTCGGTTTCCAGGTTGTCGAAGGCGTCGGCAAGTTCGCCGTGAGCGGCTCGGACCGCACCATCACGGTCGGCGAACTCGCGGTCACGTTAAAACGCGAGAAACTTCCCGGCTTCGAGAACGGGCTCGACAGCGACGGCATGTATACCGGCCAGGCGGCGACATTCCCGAACGGCTGCCATGTCTGCGAAGTCGAGATCGATCCCGACACGGGCCAAGTGCAGATGATGTCGTATCATGTGCTCGACGATTTCGGCCGCGTCATCAATCCGATGCTCGTCGCCGGCCAGGTGCATGGTGGGATCGTGCAGGGCCTCGGACAGGCTCTGCTCGAGAACATCGTCTATGACGAAACCACGGGACAACTTCTGACCGCGAGCTTCAGCGACTATGCCATGCCGCGCGCTTTGGACATGCCCGATATCGATTTCGCCTATGAAGAGATCGCGTGCAAGACCAATGCGCTTGGCGCCAAGGGCTGCGGCGAAGCCGGCACAGTCGGTGCGCTGCCAGCGGTGATGAGCGCGGTGGCCGACGCACTCGGCGTGCTCCACATCGATATGCCCGCCACACCGGAGCGCGTGTGGCGCGCGCTCCGGCAAAAGAAGGCCGCGTAGTCTACGGGGCGGTTGAGCCCGGCGTAGTTGTCGGCGTGGTCGTCGGCGTGCCGGACGCAGCCGGTGCCGCTGCAGGCGGCACGAACGCGGCGATTGCTTTGGTGAGCATGTCGCGCTCGTCACATCCGCTGGGGCAGAGACTCGCCAGCGTGGTCAGCTCTGCCTGCGCCGACTTCATGTCGTTCATCTGCAAATAGAGTTCGCCGAGATATTCGTGGACGCCCTTGTGGTTTGGATCGATGGCGAGCGCGCGATTGTAGTAGCTCAGCGACATCGCATAGTCGCCGACCATGCGGTGCGTGTAGCCCAGATAATTTAGGACGTCCGCACTTTGGGGGTGATCGGCAAGCGCCATGTTCAGGTGCGGGATCGCGTCGGCATATTTCTCGTGTTTGATTAGCCTAACGGCGACCTGATAGTCATCGAATGCGGCGGTCGCCCCCGAGCTGCCGCTCATTCCATATCCGCCGCCTCCGCCGCCACCTCCTCCACCCATGGAGAATGACGGACCGGTCAGTGCCAGAAAGGCGGTCGTTGTTCCTAGGACAAGAAGAAGTTTGCGCATGATGTTTCTCCGTCGACGATTAGCCATTCTAACCCAAGGATTGGCTGGGCCAAGGTCCTCACATTGACTTGAGACCCGCCGACGGGGGAAGTTCCGTCATGGAACAGTCAGATATCGCAAGCAAGACGGGCGATATTCGTCCTTTGCGGCGTAAACCAGAAAGTCTGGCCAAGCTCAAACGGGCGGCCCGCAAGCTGTTTGTCGAGCGCGGCTATCACGCCACGCGACCTCAGGACATCGCACGCGAGGCTGGCCTCGGACATGGCACGTTCTACCTGCACTATCCGGACAAGAGGGCGTGTTTTCTTGCCTTTGTCGATGACGCGCGTCAGGAGCTGCACGAATTCATGCTTGCGCGCCAGCCGGCCGAAAAAACCTTGGAGAAGACGATCGCGGCAAATCTGAAGGGCATCTACGAATATTCCGCACAACATCCGGGTGTATTGGCCGCGGCAATGACTGACGAGCTGGTGATCGATGCCGAGGGCGCGCAGGCGACACCACTCCTGGTGCGGTGGGGATTCGACTGGGCCGATGTTGTGCGCGAAGCGATGCGCAACGGACAGGCGAGCAACAGCTATGATGCGGAAATCGTCGGGCAAGCCATCCTCGGTGCCATCCATCAGGTTGCCAGCGAAGGCGCGCGTTCGCAGCGCAAGCGGGAAGAAGTTCTCGACAACCTCACCCGTTTCCTGGTTCAGGCGCTAAAACCCTAGCGGCGCGTCCGTTCGCGGTTCCGCGCTTCGCAGCACAACGTCTTCAAGCGGCGGACAGAATCACCTTTGCCCGGATGGGCCGGAATCGTTCGAGGATTGACAGACTTCCAGAACTGACAAACTATCAGTGCCGTATTGCGAAGGCGATTGCGCCCGGACGGGAGATATTTTCGATGGCGAAGCTCACCTATACCCGCGACGAAATCATGGCGGACCATGCCTATGCGGAACTTCAAGTCGAGGCGGGCTACCGGCTGCATGGCGGCTTCGACATAGCCGGAAAGTACATTTCGCCGCGCACGCTCAATCGTTGGCCGGCGGTCGAAGCCTGGCAGGGCGAACTCAAGAAGCATGGCGCGCCGGTCATCGATGCGTCGACGCGGCTGTTGAAGCGCGGGCCATATCCGACCGTGGAACAGCAAAAGTTTCTTCTCGGCCATGGCTTTGGCGAAACGCTGTGGAATTCGCTGACTATCACCGGAATCATCGAGGCGCGTGGCGGCATGCTGGCGCAAGCGGTCGCTCCGAACTTTCAGGACATCGTCGTGGAGAGCATCGCGGCCACGTGTCTTGGTCATCTCAACAAGGGATTGCTCGCCGCGCACGGCTATGACGAAGGCGGAACGAAGGACAAAGGCATCGGCGGACATGACGATATGTGGTTCGCCGTCCGCGACGCTCTGTTCGGCAAGAACGCCTATCCGATCCCCGACGTCCCGGCGAGCATCGCCCGGCCCGAATCCGGCCGGCGCATGCCGCAGATCGCCAAAGAGTTCGAGGAGTGGATCCTGCTTTTGATGAATGTGCTGATGATCGAGGTGAAGGCGGAGAGCTTCTTCTCGTTCTGCCAGGGCATCATGCGCGACCCGGCGAACTTCAAGGACCGCCGTCCTGCGGCGAACCACGCCGCGGATCTGGTCGAGCGCATTCGCACCGACGAAGCCATTCATGTTGCCTATCTGGCGACTGTGGTTTCGGAACTGCGCAGCTTGACGATCAAGACGCTTGACGGAAAAACCGCGCCGGGTGCCGAGATCATTGATCCGGTCTGGAACCAGATGATCGAGTGGCACGCCGTGACGAACGCCGAATTCGGTCGCAGCCAATCGCGCGAGGCCATACTCGGGCGTCTCAAAAGCAAGGCCAACGGACCGGCACTGGCCGCCACGTTCGACTCGCTCGAATTCCAGCAAGCAGCGGAATAGACATGAAAGAATTCAAGGGACGAACCGCCTTCATTACCGGCGGGGCGAGCGGCATCGGTTTGGGGATGGCACGGGCGCTCGGGCGCGCCGGCATGAATGTCGTGATCGCGGACATCGACCAGAATGCCGCGAAGGCGGCCGCCGAGCGTCTCGCGTCGGAACAGATCAAAGCGTCAGCGGTTTTCGTCGACGTCACCGAACGCGCCAGCGTGCGAAGCGCGGCGTTGGATGCGGTGGCCGCGTTCGGGAAAATCCATGTCGTCTGCAACAATGCCGGAGTGGCAGTCGGCGGTCCGCTGGGCACAATCAAGGAACGCGATTGGGACTGGATCATCGACGCCAACCTGAAGGGCGTGGTCTACGGAACTGAGGTGTTCGCGCCCCTCATTCGCAGCCATGGCGAGGGCGGTCACTTCGTGAACACCGCTTCGATGGCGGGCATGGTGTCGCCGCCCGGCATGGAGCCCTATTGCGCCACCAAATTCGCCGTCGTGGCGATGAGCGAAGGTTGGGCGGCGCAAATGGCGCCGCTCGACATAGGCGTGTCCGTGCTTTGCCCGGGCTTCGTGCGGACTCGCATCCATGAAAGCGGACGGGCGCGGCAGGACAGATATGGCGGATCGGGCGTTGTTGATCCCGGAGTCGGGGCGACACCGAGTGAGGCAGCTCAGAACGTGCTGAGCGGCATCGATCCGGATATCGTCGGCCAGCGCGTCTTCGAAGGTATTCGCGATAACGACCTTTATATCTTCACCCATCCGCACTTCAAGGAATTCACCCAGACGCGCTTCAACGCCATTCTCGCCGCATTCGACAAATCCGCGAAGAGCGAAGCGCTGAAACAGGTCAAGGATTGGGGCCCAATGGTCCCGCGCACTACGCCGGACTGAACAGCCTAGTTCTGGGTCCAGAGCGAGATGCTCACGCCGCGTTCGACGAGAGCGTTCTGGCCGGCGGGAGACGCGAACGCGCCGACCTTTACCGACCATCGGCTCCACAATTTCTCAACCACCGACAACTCGACCTTGTGTGAGCGGTAGTAGGAGTAGGGGTCAATCGCGTCGCCGGCGCTGATGATATTGAGGCTTTGCGCCATCAGCATCGTGCGCGACGTGAGCCACAAGCCCGCCGTCAGATCGACCGGCGTCTCATTTGGGCGCGGATGGTTGATCCAACGTTGTCCGACCTGGATGTCCGCAAAACCGTTCATGCCCAACAATTTGAAACCGGTACCATAGAGCAGCCTGAGATCGATTTGGCGGCCAGGATGATGATTGTCCGAAACGGACAGATCGAATGCGCCGGCCGCCTTGTACGAAGCCTGAACGGACAGCATGCCCATGTCATCGAGGACAAGATATCGGGCGCCAGCTTCCACCGAAGAGTCGCGTGCGATGATCGGTTTTGTCGCCGGCGCTTGCACGTTGGCCATCACGGCCGCCGGAATCGCAAACAGCGTGAGGTGGTCGGTGAGTCCATATTCCAGACAATTTTGTAACAGCGACTTGCTGAATTTCGTCGCGCGGCTCGGGCGGCCATCGGCGCCGAACATCATGCTCGCCTGGCTGGCGATTGCACCGGTGAATATCTGCCAATGGTGCTTTTTCAATGTCCACGCCCCGGCGTCCGCATTCGTGGCAGACATCATTTCGAGGCTGAGAATCGTGGCGGATATGAGCCTGGCGTGCACGTTCAGACTCATGCGCGAGCCATACGGCTCGTGCCGTGCACGGTCTTGTCCCAATGGAATGGCCGGGTTGCCAGTTGCCAAAGCCCGCGCCAGGCGGCGATCGATATCAAGGCCCAATACAGCGTGACGGTCAGCCCGTAGGGCACAAAACCTTTCCAGCCGCGCCGCTTCGGTGCCATCAGGGCCAGCCAGGTCATGGTTGCATTGCCGGTGATCAGTCCGGCCGCCGACATTGCTGCGACGAAGTTGCCGGACGCGATGCCGTATAGCGGCGGCTGGAAGACACAGGAAAGCGCGAACACCAGCCAGAGCAGCGGGTTTAATAGCGCGGCGACAACAGATCCGCCCAAGAAGAGTTGAAATGCGATGAAGCCGCGCCAGCCGGTTCTGCGCCGGAGCGTCAGAGGATCGCGCATGTGCACCAACCATGTCTGCATGTAACCTTTGAGCCAGCGCGCGCGTTGTTTCAGCCAGGTGCCGAGCTGCGCCGGAGCTTCCTCGAATGTCGTCGAGTCGAGCATGGCTACGCGCTTGCCCAATTGCGCCATGCGAACGCCGAGATCGGCGTCTTCCGTGACGTTGAATGGATCCCATGCGCCGACGGACTTCAGAACAGAAGTGCGAAAATGGTTGGAGGTGCCACCGAGCGGAATCGGAACGCGCAACTGTTCCAGCCCCGGCAGCAGCACGTCGAACCAAAGCGCATAGTCGAGCGCGAACAGCCGGGTGAGCCAATTTTCGTCGGCATTGTAGAAGTTGAGCCGCGCCTGAAGGCAGCAGACGTCACGCGGCTGGGTCCGGAACATCGCCACGGCCTTACGCAGTTGATCGCGTTCCGGCCGATCTTCCGCGTCATAGATGACCGTGAATTCGCCGCGCGAGAAGGCAAAGGCGTAGTTGCAGGCCCGGGGCTTGGTTCGAGGCATTCCTGGCGGTACGTGGATGACTTCGAACGGTCCGCGTTCCGCCATTGCGTCTGCCATCGTGGCTGTCTCGAGGTCGTCCGCCTCGACAACCAGTTTTATGTCGAGCCTGTCGCGCGGATAGTCCGGTATGTTGGCGCATCAGCCACAAGAATGGAATCTCCGCCGCACCTATCTTTGGTGAATGGCTGAAATCAGAACCGTCACAACGCTTGAATCGAAGAAACTGGAAGTCCGCAACGCGATTGCTCACTACGAGCGCCTGATCAAACAGGCTCGCGCCGATCTGGCCCACATCACCGCTTGCATCCGGCTATTCGAGTTGTCCGACGAGCCGTCACAGATACCGGCCTATGCGGACGTGCACCGGCTATTCAAACACCGCGAGCTGGGCCAGCTATGCCACCAGGCATTGGCGCAACACGGCACCATGGACACCCGCGAGCTTGCTGCCTTTGCCATGCAAGCCAAAGGCCTCGACGCAGGCGACAAGGCTTTGGCCAAGGCCATCGCCTACCGCGTCGTGATGGCGCTCAGAATGCAGCACAAGCGGGGGAAGATTGCCGATGGTGGCAAGCGCAAGGGCGTGAGACTCTGGGCGCTTCCTCAGACGGCATCTTGACAAATCTTGAAATCGGCTACGCTCTTCGCCAATCACGGAGATGCGTTGCCAATGCCGCCTGTCACGGAAGAATACGGACGCGACCGCCTTTTGTTGCGATTGGATGCTGGCGGCCCCATTGAGTTGCAGGGGCTGAGTGAGAGCTTTGCAGCATTAGCGCGGATGTACGCGCGGTATTATGGCGGAACCACCACAGACGAACCGGCGCCCAAGCTCTTCATCACCAAGTTGGAGACAGGTAGCGTGTGGGCTGAAATCGCCCCGCTCGCGGTGATGTTGGGCCAAGCAGTTATGTGGACTGATGGCGCAATCGTGGTTGCGGATTTTACGCGACGGATGACCAATGCCATCAAGGCCTTTGCGGATATGGAAACTCCATCCAAGCTGCTGCCGCCACCGTCGCGGGACGACGCCGCTGACCTTCGTGAGTTCATTCGTCCACTAACTGGCAAACGCGGCGCAGAGCTTGGAATAACCCACGCGAAATATTCCTCAAAGAGTGCGGAACGAGAAATTGTCGCCGAATATACATTCACAGAGGAAGTTTTGAATCGTGCAGCGATCAATATGGATACGACCGCTCTGAATATCGCAGGATACTCACCATCGGTCGATGTCCTTGCTCTTCCCGCTTCGGACGATCTGAAAATCAGGCGTGAGGTAATGCTCTTCTTCCAACAGGCCAGCCGAGCGCCGGGGAAGGAAGTTGGTCGCACTGGCGACAAAGCCATAGTTCCAGACGTTTCAGACAAAGCGCTTCCAACGTATTTCAGGAAGGGTGTAAACGATCTGAAAGATAGAATGGTTCGAGGCCAGCCAAATCCCCTCGTCAATGCCTTCATTGTGGATGTTCATGTCCAGATCGTAGATGGA
>JANYBR010000449.1 GCA_025360685.1 Pseudomonadota bacterium | reverse complement strand
CCCGGACCAGATTTTCGATGGCAGCACCGATCCCCAGATGCATCTCGCGCCGGAACGGATCGAAAGGTCCGAGATTGCGCGCACGGTCGGCATAGACGGTGATGGATTCGTTATGCACTTCGAACAGCCAGGGCTGTGTGTCATGCGGACTGGCGGCGAGGATCGCCGCATGCAGAGGCTGCTGGATGCCGTCGACGACGCTGCCGCGCCAATCGGTCCAGGGCGCATAGGCCCGGCCCTGTGGCCTGGAGAAAACGCCGCGATCCCAGACGCGATAGCCAAGTCCCGCAACGACGGCGGCGCCTGCGCCGCCCACAATCATCGCCCGCCGCGAAACCATGGCAATTCTCCGTCTGCCTTTACGCAATATAGCTCAGGAAACGACGCCAGAGGCGCGGCTTCGGCAATATAATTGTTCGTCGATTATTCGGAAAATCGGAACGCTCAACGTGTGAAATGGCGGGCCCAGACCGGCGCGATGGCGCTGCGCTGCGACACACCCTTGGAGATTGCTTCCAGCTTGGGAATATGCCCCTCGGCCAGCCACTCCTTGCCGATGCTTCCCCGCCAGCGCGTGAACATCGAGGCGTAGATGTCCAGAATCGAAAATCCCGAAGTGAGAAACCATGGACCGGCCACAAAGCGCTCGACGATCACGAGACGCTCGCGGATGCGTTCGCGCGCCTTCTGGCGCAACGCTTCGGCCTCGGCGCCCTCCGGCGCGAAGCGCTCGGGATAATCCGAAACCTCGACCATCGGATAGATTTCCGACGCCATGAAGGCGAGCCAGCGATAGGCCTGGGCGCGCGCGGCGCCGGCCTGTGGCGGCAACAGGCGCGCATTGGGAAAATGATCGGCAACGGTCAGAAGGATGGCGGAGGACTCGGTAATCACCTCGCCTTCGGGCAGGCGCAATGCCGGCATCTTGCCGCTCGGATTGATGGCGAGGAATTCCGGCTTCTTCTGCTCGTTTTTTTCCAGGGAGACGAAATGGAATTCGTAAGGCGCGCCGGCCTCAGCCAGAACCGCCTCCGCGGAAAATGCGCCCGAACCTTTGTCACCGAAGATCGTGTAGGCCATGACCCTATATAGGCACAAAAACCGCGAGCAGGCTCGCAGCTTTTGCATGACTGCCCAGTGGCCAGTTCATCCTTCGATCGTCCTTCGACAAGCTCAGGATGAAGAGCGCACCAAGTCGTCAGCGCGAATAGAATTCGACGATGAGATGCGGCTGCATCTGCGAGGCATAGGGCACATCGGCCAGCTTGGGCGTGCGCAGCAGCTTGGCCGTCATCTTGTCGTGGTTGACCGAGACATAGTCCGGCGTGTCGCGTTCGGCGCTCTTGGTGGCTTCCAGCACCAGCGCCATTTCCCTGGCCTTGGGCGACAATTCGATCGCGTCGCTTTCCTTGACCTGGTACGAGGCGACGGTCATGCGGCGGCCGTTGATCTTCACATGGCCATGGCTGACGAGCTGGCGCGCGGCGAACGGTGTCGGCACGAACTTGGCGCGATAGACCACGGCGTCGAGGCGGCGCTCGAGCAGGCCGATCATGTTCTCGCCGGTGTCGCCCTGGCGGCGCGAAGCTTCCTGATAATATTTGCGGAACTGACGCTCGGTGATGTTGCCGTAATAGCCCTTGAGCTTCTGCTTGGCCTGAAGCTGCGTGCCATAGTCCGAAAGTTTCTTGGCGCGACGCTGGCCATGCTGGCCTGGGCCATAGGAGCGCTTGTTGACCGGGCTCTTCGGGCGGCCCCAGATGCTTTCGCCCATGCGGCGGTCGATCTTGTATTTCGAAAGTGCGCGCTTGCTCATGCTTCGTCCGGACTTGGCGGATTTTCCGCTGGTTTTGCGGGAGACTTCCCCCGCGAAGGCCGCGCACTATAGTCGGCGACTTTTCGAAGTCAAATGCACACGTTGTGGTTGAGTACCAGGAAAATTAGCGAGCGGGAATAACGGGTTGTTCGCTGCGCGTTTCGACCATGGGGCACTGTTACAGTTTGAATTTAGTCCTAGTTGCCCCTGACGTCGGCGCGCGCCTAAAGTGGTCGCATGGCGGCCTACTCATTCAAAACCTACCGTCGAGTAGCACCTGGTGGCACTTGCGGCGAGCTGATGAAGGTGACCGAGATCGATGCGCCCCATTTGGCTGCGGCGCAAAGAATCGTCGAAGACAATCACCTTGGCGATCTCGATTTCAGGTACGATTTTGCCCTTCTAGCCGACGAAAACGGACACCCATTTGTGACCCTTTGGTTGAGTGCTCCACATGCCTAAAGGTCCCCAAGGTCAATGATGCCGTTCCACGATCTTCATTTGGTTGGCGTAGCCATCACCATTGGAGCGTCGATGGTAGGAGTCGCAATAAGCGTTGGAGTCGCAATCTGGAGCAGCCGAAAGAACACAGATGCCTAAAGGTCCCCAGGGACAAAAACGTCCCGCTGATGTCATCGGCAACGCCGTCCATGTCATGCGGATCGCGACGGGAGAGATTGCCGACACTCGCAAGAAGCCTTTAACAAAGAAGGCCACGCCTTCAAGCAAGCGTGTCAAACGCCGGGTAAAATGAGTTGCGATTTAGGCTGCGCTCGTCTGATAATTTCATACGGATCGCCTGCGCGAACGTCGTTTAAGCGAGATTTTGCGTAGATTTCTCTTAATGGCTTTGCGGCGATGTAGTACCGGCCACGCTTTTCTCCAATGGGTTCAAGAAGGCCAGCATCACACAGCCGACGCAAATCGCGACTTGCCACAACGTCGGAGACTTGGTTGTCCTGCTGGTATCTGCCCGCCCGTATCTTGTAACCAAAGACCGCGTCAACGAGCGAAATAGTCATACGCTCAAGAAGGCCTTGTTGAGAGACAATTTTTGCAACTTCGTCGAATACGCGGGACATTGCGTGGCTTCGTTGAAGTAATGTTGCTGCTTGCTGGTAGTGCGCTAGAAGGCAAAACCGCACCCACGGCAATGCGTCGCGATCAGGATTCCAGTGGCCCTCCCCGGTTTGAGCGAGAATGTCATAATATGCCTCCGTATTGCGGCCAAGCCATTCTTCGATGCTGCAAAACACGGGGCTGAGAACTCCATCGCGCGCCATCACTAGAGTTTGCAATGCGCGCGCCATGCGGCCGTTTCCATCTTTAAATGGATGGATCATTGTGAAGTTTAGGTGAGCCATCGCCCCTCTAACTATTGGATCGACTCCCGAGTTTGGAACCAGAGAAGCTATGAGTTCGTCCACGAGCGGCGGCACGAGGGCTGCGTCTGGCCCCTCATAGACTGTCTCTCCACCGGGATCGCGTACAACGTAGATCGAGCCTGGCCGCCATTGTCCCGGCATCTTCGTAAGGTCGTATGAGAGCATCATGAAGTGAAGGCTCTTTACGACCTGTGCGTGGAGTTCAAAGTGCGGATCGTCGTGTGTTTGCAAAACGTATGTGAGAGCATTGCGATAGCCCGTTAGAGCGCGGAACGTTTCTTCGTCCACGGTTTCAGGCTTTTCGTCGTCAATGATCGCGACAGCATCACTGAGCGATGCGTTAATTCCCTCGATACTGTTCGATCCACGAAGAGCGCGCGCAAATGTGTTGCGCCGCAGGGACCCTTTCCAGCGATTGGGGCTTTGCGCGACCGTGTACCGAAGCGACTCTTTCAAATCGCGAATGAGAGCCAGCACTGCGCGGTCTTCATCAGCAAGTGGCGGGGTGGCGAATATCATGTGGGTTAGTCCGTTTCATATCGTCTTCACGACGGAATATAATTGACTTTGCGACGAAGTCAAATTATATAATATCACATGAACAGGCTAACCTTTGAAAAACGCAGGCAAATCCTACACTTAATGGTTGGGGCAACTCAATCAGAGGTATTGGTAGGCTTGTGGACGTGTCCCCGGTCACGGTCCTGCGCTACCTCGAACTGGCCGGAACGGCTTGCATGGCCCACCACGACAAGGCTGTGCGTGGCGTGAAGGCGAGCCGTGTCGAGTGCGACGAAATCTGGAGCTTCAACTACTGCAAGCGCGCCAATCTGGAGAAGGCTAAGGCCGCTCCAGAGGGCGCTGGCGATGCTTGGACTTGGACCGCGTTAGACGCCGACAGCAAGTTGATCGTCTCCTACCTGATCGGAGGCCGTGACGCGGACGCTGCCAGCGATTTCATGATGGATGTTGCGGACCGGCTCGCTACTCGCGTCCAACTCACCACGGACGGCCATGGCGTCTATTTGAACGCCGTAGCAGGGGCCTTTGGCCTCGATGTCGATTACGCCATGCTGATCAAACAGTACGGCCCCACAGCCGATCTAATCGGCCCTGAGCGCAAATACAGCCCCGGCATCTGCACCGGCGCGCACAAGAAGCGGATCGTTGGACGGCCTATCAAGGCGCTTGTTTCGACGAGTTTCGTCGAAAAGCACTATCAAACGATGCGCCAGCACATGAAGAGGTTTGCGCGCTTGACGGCTGCGCACTCCAAGAAGCTGATCAACCACGTTCACATGGTCGCGCTCTATACGACTTGGTACAATTTTGCTCGCGTCAATGAAGCGATCCGTATGTCGCCGGCCATGTGCGCAAACCTGTCGGACAAGCTGTGGGATATTTCGGACATCGTGACGCTGATCGACACGTTTACCCCTTGAACTATAAGCATTTCTGAGTCCTGAATCCGCCTGATCGCCTGAGTCTAGGCACGTCTTCTCCGTCCGACCGATGAGGTTTGACAACGGGACCACATCCGGTCCGGAAAGGAGAAAACAATGTCGAAAACTTACACGATCAAAGTCGGTCGCAGCGCGATCACGGGCAAATTCAAAACCGTGAAAGCCGCTGAACAACAGAAGAAGACCTCTATTGTTCAGACGATCAAAGTGAAGAAGCCGTAAGGCTTTAACACACTAGGGAGAGCGGTCTTTCTTCGCGGGAGGGCCGCTCTTCTGACTTCGAGAGAATCACGAAACGCATTCGTAGGTCAATTCGGCCTATCTCATTTCCCAGCCGCGGTCCGCCATGCATTTGTCATTGCGCCGGGAAGACTCTTGATAGGCGTTGTTTCCAGCTGATAGAGGCGAGATGGGCGCAAGTTGTCCGCATGTTTTGAAATCGCGCGCGGATTCCAGCTCGCTCCGCCCTTTTCCGGTAGTGTCGTACCAGCGGAAGTCGCTTCGGTCCGTGCATCCGGCAACGACCAATCCGAGCAAGGCGACAATGATAAGCCCTCGCATGATTTCTGTTGCCAAACCTCAGTGGGCAGAGATTCCTACTACCCTAAGTCAAACTGTAACAGTGCCGACCATGGGGCACTGTTACAGTTTGAGTACTAGGGATTAAGCGCTCGTGTCTCGGCGATGGCGACGTGCCAACTGCGGAAGAACAGCCACAGGAAGGAAAGTGCGGCCGGCGTCGCGCTCAAGGCGAGCAGCATTTCGGCTAGCGGCGAGAGCATGGCGCGGCTATCGGCCCACGCCATGGCCGCATAGAAAGGTATGCCGAGGTAGAGCACCAGGGTTGGACCGAAGGGCCGGGTAATGCGTGCGAAGGATGCGAGTTCACTTTCCGCGCACGCAACACGGACCTGCAAGTGCGTGGCCAAGAGCGAAATCGCGAGATAGAAGCTGGCATAGTAGAACCACGGCCAACTCTCCTTGAGGCCGACAAGTGAGTTGCCGATCAGGAGCGGCACCGGCGTCATGAACACGATGAGCGAATCGTCAAGTGTCGGAATTCGCAGCCGCGAGATACCGACATGGGCCAGGAACACCCAGCCGGTCAGGGCGCACGTCCCCATCGCCAATATCTGGCCCCAGGTGCGCAGGGAGCCAACATTGAGCGGCCAAAGCGTCATTCGCGCATGCGCCTCCGACACGAGGTCAGCAAAGACCAACCCAATCAAAACGCTCAGCAGCGTGATGAAGAGACTAGGAAATTGATGCTTGATGCGGTCTTCTAAATCCACTTCATCCCCTCCAAAATCGAGTGCAGAGGCGTTATACTAACTCATGCCCAAGGGTCCCCAAGGCCGGAAACGTCCCGCCGATGTCATCGGCAACGCCGTCCATGTCATGCGCGGACGCGTCCGATTATGGCTGCTTCAAACTCCCAACTATTGACGCATCAGGGCGCGCCGCACAGTTTGGCCGCCTGGGCCCCGTGGCGGAACTGGTAGACGCACCGGACTTAAAATCCGTAGTTCCGAAAGGGACGTGACCGTTCGAGTCGGTCCGGGGCCACCAGCCTTCGCCGCGCTCCATGGCGCCGTCGAAGCCAAACGGCCTAACATCGGACTCCAAATTCGGAGCCCGCCATGACCAAACCTCTCATCCTCGTCGACAATCCGGCGCCGTTGGTGCGCCGGCTGACCATGAACCGTCCCGACAAGCGCAACGCGCTGTCGAACGAACTGCGTGGCGAGCTCTATGGCGCGCTCGAGGCGGGAGACCGCGACCCGGACGTACGCGTGATGATCCTGCGCGGTGCGGGCTCGTGCTTCTCCGCCGGCTATGATCTGTCGCGCGAAGGCGGCCGGCAGGAGCTGCCCTACCAGTCGTCCGGCGGCGCGGGCCAATGGGCGCGCCATGTGGTCGAAGGCTGCTTCAAGATCTGGGACCTGGCCAAGCCCGTGATCGCGCAGGTGCATGGCTGGTGCCTGGCTGGCGGATCGGAACTCGCCACCGCCTGCGATCTTGTCTATGTCGCGCAGGATGCGCAGATCGGCTATCCGCCGGTGCGCATGATGAGCCCGCCCGACAATCAGTTTCACGCCTGGCTCTGCGGCTTGCGACCTGCCATGGAGATGATGCTTACCGGCGATGAGATCAGCGGCGCGGAGGCGGTGCGCGTCGGCTTTGCCAATCGCGCCTTCACTGCCGACCGTCTTGAAGCGGAGACTTTGGCCATCGCCGAACGCATCGCCAAGATTCCAAGCGACGTGCAACAGATGAACAAGCGTTCCGTGCACCGTGCGATGGAGATCATGGGGCTGCGCGCCGCGATTCGCGCCGGTACCGAGATCCAGGCGCTGGCGCTGACCACGCAGTCCTCGCGCGAAACGTTCGGCAAATTCAAGGATGGCGTCACCAAGGGCCTGGACGCCCGCGATGCGGCGTTCGAGGACTACCGCACGAAGAGCTAGCGGCGTCCCGAACTGAGCCGATCGAGCGTCTGCCATTGCCCTTCGTCCCTCGACAGGCCCGGGATGAGCGTTCGGGCGTACCTCATCCTGAGCTGGTCGCAGGATGGAGGCGCAATTGGCCTCACCACACCCGCACGCGCTTGTCCGGCGGCAGATAGAGCTTGTCGTCCGGCTTGACGCCGAATGCGTCATACCAGGCGTCGATGTTGCGCACCGTCTGGGCGCGATACATGGCCGGCGCATGACCGTCGGTCAGCACCCGCTGGCGCAATGCCGCCTCGCGCGACACGTTTTGCCGCGTCTGCCCATAGGCGAGAAAGAAGCGCTGCTCGCCCGTCAGCCCGTTCAGGACGGGTGCGGCTTTGCCGTGGAGCGATGCCTGCCACGCATCGAACGCGGCGGACAAGCCTGCAACATCGGCGATGTTTTCCGACAGAGTCAACCGGCCGTTGACCGCAAGATCGGGAAATGGCCTGTAGGCGTCATATTGCTCGGCCAGCCGCGTCGCGGCTTCCTTGAAATGCGCGAAGTCTGCGGCAGTCCACCAATTGGAAAGGCGTCCCGCGGCGTCGAACTGACTGCCCTGATCGTCGAAACTGTGACTGATCTCGTGACCGATGACGGCGCCGATCGCGCCATAGTTGAAGGCGGTATCCGCCAAGCCGTCGAAGAACGGCGGAGCCAGAATTGCCGCCGGGAAGTTGAGCGCATTCTGCAGCGGCAGGTTCACCGCGTTCACCGTCTGGGGCGTCATGCACCACTCCGCATCGTCGACGGGTTTGTCGAGCTTGGCGAGGTTGCGCGCGTATTCGAAGCGTTCCGAGCGGCGTAGATTGCCGATCGCGTCTCCGCGAACGACTTTCAAGGCACTATAGTCAAACCACTTGTCGGGATAGCCGATGCCGACATAGAGCGTCGCTAGTTTCTGTTTTGCTTTGGCCCGGGTCCCGGGTGTCATCCAGGTCAACGCGTCAATACGGCGGCCAAAGGCGGCGATGACGTCCTTGACCATAGCTTGGGCCGCCACTTTGGCGGCAGCGGGGAAGTAGCGCTCGACATAGATGCGCCCCACCGCCCAGCCCAGTGCGTTATTGGTTGCAGCCACCGCACGTTTCCAACGCTCCTGCTGCTGCGGTGCACCCTGCATGGTCGTGCCGTAGAAGGCGAATTCCTCGGCGGCGAAGGCTTTCGGCAACACGGACGAATAGTGATTGAGCAGATGGAAGGTCAGATAGGTCTTCCATAATTCGATCGGGGTGTCGCCGACCAGTCTTGCGATTCCTGAAAATGCACTTGGCTGCCAGACGACAAACTCCTTTTGTTTGGCAAGCGACGCGCCGTCGAAGAAGGCGTCCCAATCCAGACCTGGTGCCTTGTGTCGGAAGTCGCCGCGGCTCCAGACATTGTTCGCCTTGAGCACATCCTCGCTGTCGGTACGGCTGGCATGTGCCGCGGCGATCTGGGTCTCAAGCGCCATGATGCCATCGGCCTTCTTGCCGGCGTCGGGGATGCCCGCAAGGTTCAGTATGCTGGCAATGTGCGTCACATAGGCCGAGCGAATCGCGGCCATCCTGGGATTGTCGGCAATATAATACTCGCGCCCCGGAAGGCCGAGGCCGCCCTGAAGCAGATAGACCGCGTTGTGCGCCGGATCGCTGAAGGCGGGCGCGATCCAGAGCCCAAACAGGTTCTCCGTAAAGAAATTCGTGTTGTTGAGCGGATCGACGTCGGCGCGCAACGTCTCGCCGAGATGGCGTGCAAGGCTGGCGCTGTCGTTCAGCGCCGCGATGCGTGCGAGTTCGCCCTCGAGCGGCGCAAGGCCTTTGGCCTCGATGCCGGCTTCTTCCATGAAGCTCGCATAGAAATCGCCGATCTTTTGTGCGTCAGATCCGGCTTTTGCCTTCAACAACGCCAGTCCGGCTATCAGATCGGCCGTGCGCTTGGCGGCTTTTTCGTTGAGGATCGCGAAGGCACCCCAGCTTGACTGATCCGGTGGCACGACAGTGGCTTTGATCCACGCGCCATTGGCGTAGAGATTGAAATCGTCGCCCGGCCTGACCGAGACATCCATGTTCTGTGGCTGCACGCCATGGCTCGGCTCGGGCTCTGCGGCGAACGCTGTTGCGACCACGCCCGCAATGGCAAGCGCGATGAAAAGCGAGCGAACGGACATGACGGCTTTCTCCGACGCGCTGGCGCCTGACCTGCATTCTGCGCCGGTCGTATCACAACGGGGCAAGTCGAGGCGAGGTGCGTCGATCACGTCAGCGCGAGGCTAAAACAAAGAAGGGCCGCCCCGTCGGGACGACCCTTCCATTGTCTTACTGCGGGCCGTGAAGGTCCGCAAAGGCGTCGCAATTACGCGGCGTTGACCTCGCAAAGGGCGAGGATCCAGGTCGCGGCTTTCGACGTCCGCAGGTAATGACAATGAGACACTGGATCACCTCCTTTCAAAAATTGTTGCGACGCAGCTATAGCCGAATTCGCCCCGCCGGGTAAGTGGCGGCGATGCAACAATGGACGGATATGAAGCGGCCGCGCGTTAAACCAATCGTTGCTGAAAGGGAAATCAAAACATGGCATGGCGGGAAGCGTCTCAAACGTTAATCGTCCTTCTACTTTGTACCTTCTCGCTCGTTACCGCCGGGACGCCGACGGCGGCGGCCGAGGGCAGCCGGCTCGAAAGCGGCGAGCTCACGACCGGGCTGGTGCCGGGTCCGGCCAAGTACAGCGTACTTCTACCGCCCGGCTATGATTCGTCCGGCGCGGTCTATCCGCTTCTCCTTCTGTTGCATGGCGGCGACGGCGACAATAGCTTTCTCAAGACAATGCGGCCGACGATCGAAGCGGCTTGGGCGGCGGGCGATCTGCCAGCGTTGGTCGTCGTGACTCCTGACGCGCAACGTTCTCTGTACGTGGATTATAAGGACGGCTCGCAGAAGTGGGAGACGTTCATTGTCACCGAGCTACTGAGCCATATCCGCAAGACCTATCGCGTTTCACCGGAGCGTTCGAAGACGATCGTGTCGGGAATCTCGATGGGGGGTCTGGGCAGCCTGCGGCTGGGTTTTGATCATCCGGAGATCTTTGGCGGGCTGGCCTCTCTCGAAGCCGGCATTGAGCCGGCCTTGTCGTTCGACGCCATCAAGGTGCGCAACGCGTTTCAACGCAGTCCCTCATTCTTCGCCGAACGCTTCGGCAATCCGCCCGACAACGCCTATTGGCAGAAGTCGAACCCCGCGAACATCGCGATCGCGCGCCGTGACTCCATCGTGGAGTCCGGACTTCAGATCTACATCGAAGTCGGCGATGCGGACATGTTCCATCTCGACGAAGGCAACGAGTTCCTGCACCGCGTGCTGTGGGATCACGGCATCGCGCACGAATACCGGCTGGTGCAGGGCGCCGATCATCTGGGCCGCACCTTGCCGGGACGGTTGCGCGACGGTTTTCGCTTCCTAACGGTGCACGTTCTCAACCCTGTGCCGCCGGACAACTCCTATGCCGTCGGCGCCACGCTGGTCAAAGGATTGAAGGCAATGCGCGGCGTGGACGATTCGCAACCGCGCCCGCCTCTGCCGCCTACCGGTCCTTGAAGCTAGCGAAACTTCGCCGCGACCGCTGCACCGGCGGCCAGCAACGCATCGTCGGACGTCACGGTCGCCAAGTCGAAGCCCTTGGCGAACATCGCCTTGGCATCGTCGGCATTGCGGCAATAGATACCGCTGCGGATACCGGCGTTCCTGGTGGCGGCGAGAATCTCGTCGATCGCCTTCATCAGAACTGAGTCAGCAAGGCCGGCCCTGATGTCACGACCGAGGGACAGGGCAAGATCGGTCGGGCCGATATAGATCATGTCCAGCCCTTTCACCGACGCGATTTCGCCGACGTTCTTGAGGCCGAGAGCCGATTCCACCTGCACGATCGCCAGCACGGTGTCGTTGGCCTTGGCGATGTAATCGGCCCCGCCATAGAGGACGGCGCGCTTCGGGCCGACACTGCGATAGCCTTGCGGCGCATAGCGGCAGGAGCCGATGAAGCGTTCGCACTGCTCACGGGTGTCGACGTTCGGGCAAATGACGCCATAGCTTCCGGCATCGAGCGCACGCATGACGTCGCCGGGCGCATTCCACGGCACGCGCACCAGCGGTACGCTGGCCGTGCTTGAGATCGCGGTCAGCATGGCAACCATAGATTCGAAGCCGATATGGCCATGCTGCATGTCGACCGTCAGGCTATCCCATCCCTGATGACCGACGATCTCCGCCGAGAGCATGCAAGGCAGACCGAGCCAGAAGTTGGTCGCGGGTTTGCCTGTGGCCCAGATTTCACGCAAGCGATTGGCGCGCATCGTTCGTTCTCTTTCAAAAATTCCGTTTTTCGAGTCTATAGCAAGCGCGCACGATTGGCGACGTTCGAACAGGTGGATAGGCTCACCGCGTGGAAAAACTTTCGACACAAGTTGTGATCGCCGGCGGCGGACCCGCTGGAATGATCTGCGGCTATCTGCTGGCGCGCGCCGGGGTCGATGTCATCGTGCTGGAAAAGCACAAGGACTTCCTGCGCGATTTTCGCGGCGACACGATTCACCCCTCGACGCTCGAACTCATGGCCGAGCTTGGCCTCCTGGACGCGTTCCTGATGCTCACTCATGACAAGGTGCGCGAAGTGGCAGCCGAGATCGGCAAGGACCGCTTCCGGGTCGGCGACTTCACGCAATTGCCCACGCGCTGCAAATTCATGGTCTTCATGCCGCAATGGGAGTTTCTCGATTTCATCGCCGGCGAGGCGCAGAAGCTTTCGACCTTCCACCTCTTCATGGAAGCCGAAGTCACGCAGCTGTTGGCGCGCGGTCGGCAGATCACGGGTGTGCGGGTACGCACGCCGGATAGCGAAGGCGACATCACGGCCAACCTCGTGATCGGTGCCGACGGCCGACATTCGACGGTGCGCGCGAAAGCGGGCTTGAAGGTGCTCGATATCGGCGCGCCGTTCGACGTGTTGTGGCTGCGTCTTCCGTTCGAGTCGGGTGATCCGACGGAGCCGGTGGCGCGCGCCGTCTCCGGAAACTTTTTCATCATGCTCAACCGGCGCACCTATTGGCAGTGCGCAATGATCATTCCCAAGGGTGGATTCGCGGACATGAAGGCGGAAGGCATGGGCGGCTTTCGCGCGCGGCTTCGTATCTGTGCCGGCTTCGCCCGTGACCGCGCCGATTCGATCGCGAGCTTTGACGAAGTGAGCCTTCTCACCGTAGTGATCGACCGGC
The DNA here is from genome assembly GCA_025360685.1 of Pseudomonadota bacterium. Taxonomy (GTDB): domain Bacteria; phylum Pseudomonadota; class Alphaproteobacteria; order Micropepsales; family Micropepsaceae; genus Rhizomicrobium. The sequence goes on along the minus strand of JANYBR010000449.1, from coordinate 5,030 downwards.
TCGAACGTTGGTCGCGCGCTGGGCTCCTGTGCATAGGCGACGCGGCGCATGCCATGTCGCCGGTCGGAGGCGTTGGAATCAACCTCGCAATCCAGGACGCCGTGGCCACCGCGAACATCCTGGCCCCCGTCTTGAGGCAGCGGCCCGCTAGCGCAGCCGAACTGCGCCGCGTCCAGCGGCGGCGCGAATTTCCGACCAGGGCGACGCAATGGTTTCAGGTTCAGGTGCAAAACCGCGTTCTCGCGCCAACCATGCGTGCGACGATGACGCCGACAGCGCCGCTCGCACTGCGCGTGCTCAATCGCTGGAGATGGCTGCGGCAATGGCCGGCGCGCATGGTAGGGATTGGCGTGCGGCCTGAGCATGTACGGCCGGAGATTTTTCAAGCGAGACGGTAGCGCTCCCAGCTGACTGCGAGTTCATCGACGCCATAATCGTCGGGGCCGGTCATGAGAGTCCATCCGGTTGCCTTATAGAATGCAATCGCCGCCTTGTTGGGCGTGTCGAGTTTCAAGGTCAGCGGCCGGCCGGTTTCCTTGCGCAGATGGGCGACGAGAGCGCGGCCAACGCCAAGTCTTTGCGCGTCGGGATCGACATAAAGGCAGTGGATGAAATTCTCGGTGCGGAAGAGCGAGAGAATTCCGACGATGGCCTCGCCCATCAGCGCCAGCCAGACTTCTTCGTCTGCCACGAAGCGTACAAAATCCTCCGCTCTAAAGTACCCCTTTGGCCGCCATGCGAATGCAGCAGAGCCGCTGCGGACATAAAGCTGAGCCGCGTCGGAAATCTCCGACGGATTCGCCGCGCGGCGGATGGTGAGGTTCAAGGTTTTACAGGCCGGGCGCGACACGGAAGCCTACATCTGCATGGTCCAGCCCTCGACCCCCATCGCCGCCTGGCGGACGGCTTCACTCAGGGTGGGATGCGCGTGACTGGTGCGCGCAATGTCTTCTGAGGATGCGCCGAACTCGATGGCAAGCGCAGCTTCAGCGATCATATTGCCGGCTTCGGCGCCAAGAATGTGCACCCCGAGCACGCGATCGGTCTTGGCATCGGCAATAATTTTTGCGAAACCGTCGGTCGCCGCGATCGTTTTGGCACGGGCATTCGCCGTGAAGGGGAACTTGCCGACCTTGTAGGCAATGCCCGCAGCCTTCAGTTCTTCTTCCGTCTTGCCGACGCTGGCCACTTCCGGCGCGGTGTAGACAACAGCGGGAATCGCATCGTAGTTCACATGTCCGGCGCGCCCTGCGATGCGTTCGGCGCAAGCCGTGGCTTCGTCTTCGGCCTTGTGCGCCAGCATTGGGCCTTCGCGGCAATCTCCGACTGCCCAGATGCCCACAACGTTGGTGGCAAAATGCGCATCGGTCACCACGCGTCCGCGTGCATCGAGCGTGACGCCGACCTGGTCGAGACCCAGATTGTCGACAAAGGGACGCCGGCCGATCGAAACCAACATGATGTCCGTCTCGATCGTCTTCTTCTCGCCGCCAACCGCGGGCTCCACCGTGACGCTGAGCGCACCGCCCTTCTTTTCGACACCGACAACCTTGGTCGAGAGCTGGAACTTCATACCCTGCTTGGTGAGAATGCGCTGAAACTGCTTGCCGACTTCGCCGTCGAGGCCCGGTGTGATGCGGTCGAGGAATTCGACGACCGTGACCTCGCTGCCAAGACGCCGCCACACCGAGCCCAGTTCGAGACCGATATAACCGCCGCCAACGACCAACAGTCGCTTGGGAACAGACTTCAAGGCAAGCGCGCCGGTCGAGGAGACAATCTGCTTCTCGTCAATCGTCACGCCCGGCACCATGGCAACCTCGGAGCCGGTGGCGACGATGATGTGCTTGGTCTCGAGCGTTCGAAGGCTACCGTCCTTGCCTTTCACCTCGACTTTTCCGGGCGCGGCAATGCGCGCCTCTCCGACGATCGCTTCGGACTTGTTTTTCTTGAGCAGGAATTCGACGCCCTTGGTCAGTTCGCCGACGACCTTGTCCTTGTGTGCCATCATGGCGGTGAGGTCGAGACTGACCTGCGCCTTGATGCCAAGTTTGGCGAACTCCGTGGACGCCTCTTGGAAGCGTTCGCTCGTGTGCAAAAGGGCCTTGGAGGGGATGCAGCCGATGTTCAGGCAGGTGCCGCCGAAGGTGCCGCGACGGTCGATACAGGCTGCCTTGAGGCCGAGCTGGCCGAGCCGTATCGCCGCATTGTACCCGCCCGGTCCACCGCCTATCACGACGGCGTCGAATGCGTCTGCCATGAATCACTTCCCGAATAGCAAGAATTGGCGTTATGCGCCGCCACGCCGCGCGACACAATCGGCCGGCTTCGCATGGATCGGACCGCTGTCATTCGGCGTTTCCTTGGGCGGGACTTTGGGGCATTCTGGGGTATTCTCAGACGTTCCACCCTGACGGACTACCCGGAGGATTGCCCATGGCCGCGACTGCCAAAGCCGCTGCGAATTCGAATATCGACGCCAAACTTGCTGCGCTGAGAACCGACCTCGAAACCCTGCAAAAGGATATCAAGGGTCTCGCCGGCGAAGTAGGCGGCGTCGCCTCGAACCGGGCCAATGAGGCCCTGAGATCGGCGGAGAAACTCGCCGAACGCGCCTATGACCTTGCCGAGGAAACGGCGAACCAGGCCACGGCCTATGGTGCGAAGGCGGCGGAAGATATCGAAGCCTGGACGAACGAAAACGCCGAAACTTTGCGTGAGACCGTGCGCGAGCAGCCGCTGACTTCCCTGGCCGTCGCGGTCGGCGCCGGCGCATTTCTCGCGCTGCTGCTGCGTCGCTGACCATGGCGCAGATGGGGATTAAGGCCGCCGCGGGGGCGGTGCTCGCCTTGATCGGCGTGGCGATGATCGTGTTCGGCGTCGGCTTCCTCGCCTATGCCATCGCGACCGCGCTTGCGCCGTCCCTTGGCGTGGCCGGAGGGGCTGCGGTCACGGGCGCGATCTTCGTCGGACCGCCCTTCTTCTGGGCAATCCTCATGCTGGCGTTGCGCCGTCCACCACCGCCGAAACCGCTGATCGCGCCATCGGGCTTGTGGATGGCGTTGTTTGCCGCCATCGCCAAGGAAACGCCTTGGGTGGCGATTGTCGGCGCGGGCCTCGTCGCGGCGGCTGAAATCTTTTTTTCGCATCGCCCACGAAAAAAATAACCGGCGCTAGGGTAGCCGTCCCAGCGCGGCGCCGCGCAATCCTGCCACCGCATAGACGATGTAGTGAGCGATTGGCACACCGTGTCGCAGACGGTCAAAGCGCGCGACTTCGGCAATTTGCTGAAAATGCGAAGCCACAAGATCGTGCCGGTCGAGGCGCTGCTCCACGACATAGATCAAGGGTTGCGATAGCAGCGCGGTACCGGCGCGCGGCGCGTCCGGAAAGCGGAATTCTTCGTCAAGCTGCACGATTTTGGGGTGCGTCGTCAGGTAGAACGAGAACCACGAGGTCGAAGCGTAGTCCGTGGTAAGAATGGCGGCGGCATGGTCTGCGGCTTGTTCGCGCTCGATGTTCGCGGCGACTTGATTGAAGCCGACAGCAAGCAACCGCGCCAGCGGATCGCTGCGTCCGAGTGGAACGATTCCCAGCAAGGCCTGCGCGTAGATCGCCACGAGCAATGCGGCCGCCATTGGAATTGCGAGCAAGCGCGAGACGCGCCAGACCGGTCGTGTCCAACCGCTCCAGTCGGCGCGCGACCAGGCTTCGGCGGCAGCGATGGCAAGCGCCGGATAGAGAAAACAGGGCCAGTTGCCTTGCACCCGGTCGTGCAGCGAATGAACCAGAAAGTAGACGGCGGACGGAAAAACCACAGCAGCAAGCAGGAATGTGCCGCTGTTTCGGTCGCGGCTGGAAAACGCCATGCCAAGCGCCGCCAGTGCAAAAATGAACGGAGTCGCCAGAAGAACCTGCGCGCCGAGAAATTCAAACAGGAATTGCAAGGTGAAGTGACCGCCCGAGACCCGGCCGAACTGGTAGGCAAACGTGATCCAGCCATGCGATGCATTCCACAATAAATTTGGCACGAAGAGCGCAAACGCCAAAGCTCCGCCGATATAGATCCAGGGTGTGAGAAACCATCGCCGTGCCTCGGGCGCAAACACCAGCCATGCGAGTGCACCAATTCCGAGAAAGAAGGCGGTATATTTGGACAGCAGCGCGAGTCCGGCGGCGAGGCCGGCAACCAGCCACCAGCGTCCATCCTTCGTCTGCGAAACCTTGGCGAGGGCGAACAGAAATCCCGCGGCCGCCGCGACAGCTGGCGCATCGGGCGTCGCCGCCAACGTCTCGACGGAAATCATCAATGTGAGATTGAAGAAGAGGCACGCCCGCGCGGCAGCCAAAGCATCGCCGAGCAAAACTTCAGCACTGCGCCAAACGAGCCAGCTGGCAGCCAGAGATAGGAGCAGCGCGCCGAAGCGCACGCCCAATGGGGTGCTGCCGAACAACAAGGTCCCAAACCGCACGACGAACGCGATGGCTGGCGGATGATCGAAGTAACCCGCGGTCAAATGCCGGGACCAAAGCCAATAATAAGCCTCGTCGGCTGACAGCGGCAGGAGCGCGGCGGCGACGAACCGCAACAGCGTCAATGCGGCGATCGCGAGCGCATAGCGCTGCGCCAGCGTCACACGCTTCATCGCGTGCGCCATACGAACAAGCTGGACAGTGCGTAGTTCCACAGCGCGCCCATGATCGCGCCGGCAGCTCCCGCGACCCACCACACCGAGCGCTCCGAATAGAGCCAGTTGGCGAGACCGACATTGGTCAACGCGCCCACCGATCCTATGGCGCAAAAGCCAAGGAACCCGCCAAACATAGCCAACCCCTTGAGGCGGCGGTCGCGATAGGTGAGCTCGTTGTTGAGCAGGAAATTGCTGGTCATCGCGACGAATGTGGCAATGCTCTGCGCAATCGTAAAATCCTGCGTGCCGCCGACGAGGACGAGTCTGAGCACCACCAAGTGAACGGCCAGACCCGTCGCGCCAACCAAAGCGAAGAAGATGAACCGCGGATCGACGAGA
>JANYBR010000446.1 GCA_025360685.1 Pseudomonadota bacterium | reverse complement strand
CGAAATTGCGGCAGGTAGAAGTTCATCTCGGCGGGCGCCTCGGTGCCCGGCGTGAGCTGAAACACCATCGTCACGTCGCCGACGGCCACTTCCTGACCGGTGCGGGTGACGATCAGGTTCGGCGCGATCAGCGAGAGCGAGCCCATCGACGGGCAGGGGCCGAGGCCCGACGTCATCTCGCCGTCCTTGCCGCGCGGCAGCGTCGTGCCGAACTGGAAGCGCGCGCGGCGCAGCATCGCCGGACCGGCAATGATGTTTTCCGACACGGCATGCTCCAGGAATCCTTCCGGCGCGATGATCTTCACCGCACCCGACGCAGCTTCCGCCGCGCGCGTCACGCCGCCGACGCCGCCATAGTGATCGACGTGGCTGTGCGAATAGATCACGGCCAGCACGGGTTTTGCGCCGACATGTTCGCTGACGAGTTCGAGCGCGGCGCGTGCCACTTCGACCGAGGTCAAGGGATCGACCACGATCCAGCCGGAGCCGGCATCGATGAACGACACGGTGGAGACGTCGAAGCCGCGCACCTGGAAGATCCTGTCCGCGACCTTGAAGAGACCGTGCTTGGTCAGGATCTGCGCCTGGCGCCACAGGCTGGGATTGGCGCTTTCGGGCGCCTTGCCGTCCAGAAATCCGTAAGACGAAAGGTCGAACGCGGCCCTTCCGTCTGGACGCTTGATCAGCGGATCCTTGCGTGTGGCTATGAAGCCGCGTTCGGCAAATTCGAAATCCCTGCGGTCGTCGGCGGCGACAAGCTGGCGGACTTCTTCGAGCGTGCCCATGACTTTCCCCAATTTGTTCTTTTCCGGCACGTTAGCACCGCTGCCCAGCGGCGCAACAAAGGCTCACGCGATGCGTAGCGTTACAATCTGGAATGGCCGCAAGGAAAGCGTACAGGTATTTGCTTCGCATGCGACGGGCGCCAACGCGTCTTCCAATGTGTTGCTCAGCGTGAAAGAGCGGATCGGCACGCCGAATGCGAGCCGTGCGCTGGACGCGCTGCCGGCGCTTTCGTAGAGCCGGACGACGAAGCCTTTGCCATCCTCTGCCGGCTTGATCGTATCGATCACGACGTTGGCCGGCTCGGCTGACACAAGCGGCCGGCGCAAGATCGCCGCGGGCTCTCCCACCGACCAGAGCAGGGGCCGGTTGAAGCACGCGGCTTTTCCAACTGTGACCGCCGCGCGCCAGTCGCCGGCATGCGGGTAGAGCGCATAGCGCAGGCGATGCACGCCGATGTCCGCGTTCGGGTCAGGCGACGTGGTGCCGCGCATCAGGCTCAGGCTCAGCATGTTGCCGAAAGCGGAGAAACCGTAGCGCGCATCGCTGAGCAGCGAGACGCCAAAGCCGGGTTCCGACAAGTCCGCCCAGCGATGGCCCGGCACTTCATACTGGGCGAGATCTGCATCGCTGTTGGCATGGGTTGGGCGCTCGACCGCCCCGAACATCGTTTCATAAGTCGCGCGCGGGGACTTGCAGGCGAGCGGAAACACGGCCTTCAGGAGCGTGCGCCGTTCGCGCCAATCGATCTCAGTGTCGAATTCCAGACAGTTCGAACCCGCGTCCAGCCGGATCGTCTGGAGCACGCGGCTGTGCTTGCCGATCTTGCGCTCGAATTTTGCTTCGGCGCGCAAGGTGCCGTGCGTCACGACGGTGCAGCTCTCGGCGGGTCCACCTTCCTGTCCGGTTTCGAGCGCAAAGGGATCGATGTCCCACGCGTCGTATTCGGTGGGCCGGTCGTCAAACAGGACGAAGCGGTTTGCCTCGCCCGCCAATGCCTGGCGCCCGGATGCGCAGTGGACCAGCGAGACGACGCCGCCGCCGCTGCGTGAGAGCGTGACGCTCAGAGAGGCGTTCTCAAGATGAATTGCGCCATCCTTGTCCTCCCGGACCCGAGCTTCATCCGTCGCGCTCGTGATCGTTCCAGCCGAAAACGGTGCCGCCGTGACATGGTACAGCGCGCCGTCGGGCGCTTCTGCGACTTCGGCGCGCGCAAATCCGGTCGGATTGAACGGTGTCTTTGCATCGCGGGAAGAGGAGAGTCCGTCCAGTAGAGTCTGTGCCAGCGCAGAGACCTTGGCGGCGGTCTCGGAAAGTTCACGTCGCGTGCGGACATAGACTTCGCCGATGCTGCTCCCCGGCAGGATGTCGTGGAACTGATTGGTCAGCAGTACGCGCCACAACTCTTCGACTTCGTGGCGCGACGGCGCGGGTTTGCCTGCGAGCTGGCACGCGGTCGCCAGGAACTCCAATGTCTGAAGCCGGCCTTCGAGAAGCCGGTTGAGCCGCTTGACTTCCGCCTGGCTGGTGTATGTCCCGCGGTGATATTCGAAATAGAGTTCGCCCTCGACGGACGCGAAGTTCTCCGCGTCGCGCTCGAGACGGTCGAAGAATTCATCGGGTGCGCGGAAGGCGCTGCGCGGCACGCCGAGCAGGTCGTCGCTGCGCTCGAGCGACTCGATCATGGCCGCATCCGGCCCGCCGCCGCCGTCGCCATAGCCGAACAGATACAGCGCCTGCGCCGTGCGATCGGCGTCCTTGTAGTTGGCCGCGTGGTAGCGCAACTCCTCCAGCGTCGCCATGCCGTTGTAGGTGTCGACCGGCGGGAAATGCGTCAGCACTTCACTGCCATCGATACCGCGCCAGTGAAAACTGTGATGCGGCGGCGAAGTGAAGCGGTTCCAGGACAGTTTCTGGGTGAGGAAGCGGTCCATGCCGGATTCGCGCATCAGCTGCGGCAATTGCCCCGCATAGCCGAACACATCCGGACTCCAGAAGATGCGCGAACGCTGGCCGAAGGTCCGCTCGAAATAGCGCTGCCCATAGAGAAACTGGCGGGACATGGCTTCGCCGGACGGCAGGTTGCAGTCCGGCTCGACCCAGCTGCCGCCGATCGGAATCCACTGGCCGCCTTTCACCTTGGCGCGGATGCGCGCGAAGAGATCCGGATCGCTCACCTCGATCACCGCATACTGATAAGCCTGCGAGCAGGCGAACTTGAATTGCGGATATTCGTCCATCAGCGCCACCACATTGGCGAAGCTGCGCTGGCACTTGCGGCGGGTTTCTTCGATCGGCCACAGCCATGCCGTGTCGATGTGCGCATGTCCTATGGCAGAGAGTTCGTGCGCCACGTCGCCATTGCGCACGGAGAGCAGCGCTTGCAGCATGGCGGCGCCGTCGCGCCAGCTGTTGCGATCCTCGGGCTCGAGCACATTGCAGACTTCGTTCAGCTTGTGCAGCAAAGTCCCTGCCCAGGTCGTGTCGAGGGCGGGCCGCACAATCTTGGGCGCCACGCCGCCGGTCGAGCGCGGCGTCTGCGGCGGCTCGCGGTCGGCCTCGAGCTGACGCAGCACGTCGAAATCGTGGAACAGCGACCATGCTTGCGGATCGAAGCGGCGTATCTCGCAAGCGACGAGTTGATAGGGTTCGCCTGGCGGATGGCCGGCCTCGGCATTGCCGAACGCGCGATTGCAGGCGATCTCTATGTAGAATGTGATCGTCTCGCCGCCTTGGGCCGATTGCGTGAGCCGCGCGAAATTGCGTCCGCTGTTGAGGCCTTGCGACGAGCGCCCGTCCAGCCAGAGCAGCGCTTCGGAGCGCGAGTCCCAGTGAAGGTCCACTCTGGTACCACGCCAGCCTTGCGGAATTCGCGCTGTCACCTTCGCCCAATAGGTGGCCCATAACGGGCCCAGCGGCTCGCCGATCTGCACGGTGCGATAGGAAAGTGCTTGTGCGTCCTGGAACGGGATGCGGTCCACCGGTCCGGCGAGTTCGATGCGCTGCACCGCCTCGCGCTGCGGATAGATCGCTCGCTTCAGCCGGCGCGCGAACTGTGCCAGCCGCGCGCGGGTATAGCCCGTGTAGCGGCCGCGCAGGCGCCGGAACTGGCCGCGCTGCGCGTCTCTCGCGACTTCCTTCTTATCGCGATTTGTCGAGCTTTTGTCGTTCATCCCCACCCTATGAAATCTCCCGTGGCGCCTATCCTAGGGGAAGCGGCGGGAACTGCCATAAACAAAAAAGTCGTAACCGGGGAATTGTCACCGCCCCGCGATCTGCAATGCTGTCTGCCGGCATCGCTTGCAACGCGAGTAAATCGGGAAGGGCACGCTCATGAAGGACTTCGCAGGAAAAACCGCGGTCATCACAGGCGGCGGCACGGGCATGGGCCGCGAACTTGCGCTTCAGCTGGTGGCTGAAGGCTGCAACGTCGCCATGTGCGATGTGTCGGCGCTGAACATGGCCGAGACCAAGCGGCGCTGCGTCGAGCAGGCACCGCAGGGCACGCGGGTCGCCACCTATGTCGCGGACGTGTCGATCGAGGCGCAGGTCAATGACTGGGCGGCGGCTGTTGCGCGCGAACTCGACACGGACCACATCCATCTGCTGTTCAACAATGCCGGCATCGGCGGTGGCGGCAGCATCGTCAGCGGCGATCGCGCGCAGTGGGAAAAGACCTTCAACGTCTGCTGGGGCGGCGTCTACCACGGAACGCGGGCCTTCCTGCCGATGCTGATGAAGGCGCGCGAGGGCCACATCGTCAACACAAGCAGCGTCAACGGTTTCTGGGCCTCGATCGGCCCGGGCCGCCCGCACACCGCCTATTGCGCGGCCAAGTTCGCGGTGAAGGGATTCACCGAAGCGCTGATGACGGATCTCGCGGTGAACGCGCCACACATCAAATGCTCCGTGGTCATGCCCGGCCATATCGGCACGGAGATCGTGGCCAATTCGCGCAAGATCCTGAGTGGCGACGCGATCGACGTTCCGGCCGTGCGCAAAGCGCTGGCGGCGCAGGGCGTCAATCTGGTGGCCATGACGGACGATCAAGTGCGCGAAATGGTGCATGCGCAAGCCGCCGGCTTCCGCGACAACGCGCCGACCAGCGCCGCACAGGCCGCCAAGATCATTCTCGATGGCGTGAAAGCGGAGCGCTGGCGCATCCTGGTCGGCAAGGATGCGGAGTTTCTGGATCGCAGCGTGCGCGCGACCCCGGAAGATGCCTACGGCCCTGCCTTCTTCGAAGCGCTCGTCAAGGGCACCGAGTGGCGAGTCTGAGAGCGCTGCGTCTTATTCCGGAGCGCAATCGAAATTGATGGGACTGCTTATGCCATCGATCCTTCGATAAGCTCAGGATGAGGTTTCAGAATTGGCCCTCATCCTGAGCTTGTCGAAGGACGAGGGCCAAAGCGCGATTGATCCAAGCCAAATCGGCTTCAATCGAACTCTTCGTCGAGATAGCGTGCGCGCAAGTGCCGCTTCAGCGCCGCGCCGGACAGTTTGCTGCCGCTCGCGCCGGCGACGATATCGTCGAACGATTTCAGGCTGGCCTGTTCGTGGATACGGGGGCGTACCCAGCTGAAATAGGGTTTGAAATCGCCTTTGCGCAGCGCCGGCACGATCGCGGCGTCGTCCGCCTTTGCGCGTTCGAACAACTGCGCCGCGAGAGCCTCGCCCAGCGCGTAATTCGGAAAGTAGCCGAACAAGGCTGCGGCCCAGTGAATGTCCTGCAGACAGCCCTTGGCGTGGTTGGGCGGCGTGCGTCCGAACAATTTGCGGAACATCTCGTTCCAGGCGCCCGGAACGTCGTCGACCGCAAGATCGCCCGACAGAAGCGCGCGTTCGAGCCTGTAGCGCAGAATGACGTGCAGGGGATAGGAAATCTCGTCCGCCTCGACGCGGATATAGTCGTCGTCGACGCGGCGGAAATAGTTGAGCACGTTGGCAGCGGTCCAGCACGCCTTGTCGCCGCCGAAATACTCGTGGAGCAGCGGCGCCAGAAATTCGAGGAACTCCTTGCTGCGCCCCGCCATCATTTCCAGCATGAGGGACTGGCTTTCGTGCGCCGACGCGCCGCGCGCAAATCCTGCGGGCGCGAAGGCCAACGCGCGCGGCAGGTTGAGCTCGTACATCGAATGTCCGGCCTCGTGCAGCGTCGCGGTCACCGAATAGCGGAACTTGTCGACATCGTAGCGCGTGGTGAAGCGCACATCGCCAGGCGAGTGCGGCATGGAAAAGGGATGCGGCGCGACGTCGATCCGGCTGTTGTCCGGTGAGTGGCCGACGATGACAGCCAGCCGTTCGGACAGCGCGGTCTGTCGCCCGACGGAAAAGTCGCCGGAGAACGGGATGACAGCGCGCCAGCACGCCTGCCGCGCGCGGACGGCGGCCATGATGCCCGGCAGTTCGGCGGCCAGATCATCGAAGATCGGATCGATCAGCGCCGTGGTAAGGCCCGGATCCTGCTCGTCCATCATCGCATCGTACGGCGCAAGGCCGAGCGCCGCGCCCTTTGCGGCGGCGACTTCCTTGTGGATCGCCATCATCTTCTTGAAGCCCGGCGCGAAGGAGGCGAAGTCGCTGTTCGGCTTTGCGTCGAGCCAAGTGGCCTGCAACGCCTGGCTCACCCGCGCGCGCTCGACCAGCAGTTCCTTTGGCACCGCCGCGCGATGAACCCACAGGCGGCGCATCTCGTCCAGGTTCGCGCGCTCGCTGGCGTCCAGCAGGTTTGCATAGGCCTGGGCCTCGTCCAGCAGATCGCCGATCTCCTTGGTGCCGGTCAGGTCGGATGCGATCTCGGCGAGTGCGCCGACCTGCTCGCCGCGCGCCCAGGCGCCGCCCTTGGGCATGTTGGTCTGTGCGTCCCAGCTGAGCAGAGATTCGATGCTGGCCAGTTTGCAGGCCAGCGAGAATTTGGCGGCCGCGCGCGCATACGGGTCCGCTTGCTGTGTGGAAGGTGACATGGAGCTGCCTTGTTTGCTGAACGTGTCCGAGCCTAGCCAAGTTTCGTTGCGGCGTCAGTCTCGTACGACGCGCGCGACAAAAAGAGTGGGCTTCGCCATGCGCGAAGCCCATTCGGCATCAGTTCAGGATTTTTTTGAATTGTTAGTCGGCGTAGTCGACGCCGGCCTCGGTTTCGCTGATCGCCGCATTGGTCAGACGCAGCGCTTCGGCCCGGTGACCGCCCTTGTTGTGCTCGGCTGCCATCAGCTCGCTGCGCGCCGATCTGAGATAGTCGAGCGCGGCTTGCATGTGCGGCTGTGACGCCAGGGCTTCGCCAATGAACACGCCTGTCGCCAAAGTGGCGGTGAGCGCCAGAACGCCCAATCCAGTCTTTAACCTTGTCTGCATGTTTCATCCCCAGTGCTTGAGGCGACCCAAGCGGCCGCCCGCAACCGTACCGCGAGGCCCGGCTTCCCGGCGATGCCAGTTCGCGCCCGCTTGGATGAACTTTTCGCAACGCTGGGTTTTACCCAAGCACATGCCCAATGGATGTGCGCCACGGGCGTTTGAACCGCTGCCAATTGAAAAAATACAGACGAATCTGCCGCTTGAACCCGGGTCTGGGTGGAGGACCGGCTGCCCGTCATTTGAGCAGCTTTCGCCCCCGCGGCTCGGCACTCTGCTCGCACAGACAGCACGAATGTTTACCCAGCGCGACGGGCCATAAAAGGGGCTCAAGTTGGGCATTAAGTAACACGGTAATTGTTGCGCCGCGGAAAAAAGGGCAGATTGTCCAGCACTTATGACTTTTATATTCGGCGTTCGGAGCTGGCGCGACGTTCCGGGGCGCGCTTTGGCATTGTGTGAATGGGGGAATTTTCGGTTGCGGACACTGGGTGTTTTCACGCAGCGGCGGCAAGCTGGGCGTAGTTGGGCAGGCGCCGGCTTGTTCGCGGCCGCTGTCGTGCTTGCACTCGCCGGTCACGCCGGCGCGCAAGTCGTTCCGGGCGCGATTTCACCAGGCCACGAACGGGTCGGTCCGGCCATGCCGACGCAATCCGATTTCGATTTCAGCATCGTTGCGCCGCACCGTTCGCCTGTGCCGCGGGCGGTCGACGAAGTTCACTTCCAGCTCAGCGAC
>JANYBR010000420.1 GCA_025360685.1 Pseudomonadota bacterium | reverse complement strand
CTCGCCCGCCTGAGTCTGGAATTCCCCGATCACCAGAGTTGAATCGACCGTTTCGGCCGTGTGTCCCGCATAGTAGCGATGGAGCAGGAAGAAAACGGTCACCGCGCCGGCCAGCGAGATCAGGATTCCAAAGGCGATCGGAAAACCCAACCAGGTCAGGTACGCGGCTACGCTGAGGCCGGTCGTCACGCCGATATCCCAGCCGCCTTCCGCCGCGATGTGGAAGCGAAGCACGCAGGGCGAACGCTTGGCCTGGTTGTAGACGGCCGTCATCAATGTCGGCACGTAGAGGCAGCCGACCAAGGAGCCCATCGCGTTGGCCAAAACGGCGAGTGCGGGATGGTTGAGAAATCCGGCGCGCATCGCGATGACCAGCATCAGCAGGCTAACCGAATACCACACGGCGCGTGTGCCCTTGCCAGAGTCGATGAGCTGACCGAGCAGCAGTCCGCCTACGGCTCCGACCAGCGCCGCCACCGCCAGTGCGCCGCCATAGGCGAGATAGCTCTGTCCCAGGGCGAGGAACAACGCGATCTGCCAGACGATGAAGTATCCCGCCGCCACCCAGCCGTCGCCGACGAACAGCATGGCGCCCGAGAGTGCAGCGCGGAACGCGCCCGGCGCACTGCGCGCGAGCGGAACGTCTGGTGTCCACAGCAGCGGCACGGCCGAAAGCGCCTGCACCGCCGCCGTGGCGTAGAACGCGACGGCAGGACCGAACGAAACCAGCAGCCATCCCGCCACAAGCGGACTGGCGATGCCCAGCACCGATGAGGCCGCAACCTGGATGCCGAGTTGTTGGCCGCGATGCTCGGCATCGCCCAGCGCCGCGAAATAGGCGTGAAAGCTCGGCCAGTAGATCGTGTCGGCGATCGCCGAGGTCAGCACCAGCCAGAACAATCCCCAGCCGATGCCATGCACACCGATCAGGAAGGGAAACGAGGCCGCCATCAGCATCGCGCCCGTGATGACGGTCCGGCGCAATCCGATGCGCAGCGCGATCGACAGAAGAAAGACGCGCAGCGCCAGGCGCAAGGCAAAGGTTGCCGCCAACGTCAGCAGCACGAGCGGAACGCTCAACCCCGCTTTCAGCAGATAGACGGAGTAGAACGCGCCGCCGCCGCCCATCGCGACGGAGCCGATGACGGAATGAAGATTGAGAAGATTGACTGTGCGATTGTGAAAGAAGGCCATGATGGTCCCGGAAAACGAAGGTTGGTTCGAAGTCGACGCGATTCATCGTCCGGGCGGGCCACGACAGCCTGCACACCGGAGACGGACTTAACGCAGTCGACCGACCAACATGGTGGGACACACCTTCTTTTGACGAATCGAATTTAGGCCTGTTCGCCTGGCGCTTCAATCGGCTCCCCAACCGCCGCGCACGAATTCCAGACAGTGTGGTTTCCCAACCAGCCGAATATTCACCCTCCCCTTGAGGGAGGGTCAAAATCGGCCGAGCGAAGCGAAGGCGATTTTGGAGTGGGGTCACCGCTCCTCACCCCTCCCCGAAATTCGCTGCGCAAATTTCGACCCTCCCTCAAGGGGAGGGTCAAAGCGACTGTGCGCAATCGTTCCAGGTTTCGCGTCTTACCGCCTCCCGAACAACCGCTCGATATCGGCGAGCTTGAGTTCGACATAGGTCGGGCGGCCATGGTTGCACTGGCCGGAATGCGGTGTTGCCTCCATCTCGCGCAGCAGTGCGTTCATCTCCTCGGCGTTGAGGCGCCGGCCGGCGCGCACCGAAGTATGACAGGCCAAGGTTCCAGCCACTTCCTCCAGCCGTTCCTTCAGGGACAGCGCCTTGCCGGTCTCGGCGATGTCGTCGGCCAGATCGCGCACCAGCGCTTTGATGTCCGCCTTGCCGAGCATGGCCGGCATCTCGCGCACCATCACCGCATCGGGTCCGAACGGTTCGATGATGAGGCCAAGCTCGGCCAGCTCGGCGGCGCGCGAGGTAACGCGCGTCACTTCGGCCGGATCGAGCTCGACCACTTCGGGGATCAGCAGCGGCTGGCGCACCACACCGCCATTCTCCAGCGCCTTCTTCATGCGTTCATAGACCAGCCGCTCATGCGCCGCGTGCTGGTCGACGATGACGATGCCGTCCTGCGTCTGCGCCACGACATAGGTCTCGTGCAGCTGCGCGCGCGCCACGCCGAGCGGAAGATCATGCGACGTTTGAGCCGAAGGTTCCTCGATGCGCGCTGCGGGCGCGGTGTCCGCCGGCAGAAGCGGCGCGTAGAAGCTGCGGCCGGGATCGTTGACGCCGGGACGATGCGAATAGTCCTGTTGGTAGAAGGTCGTATTGGCTTGCGGACGCAGCGCCGCGAGCGCGGCACCGGCGACCGTCGTCGAGGCGCGATGGCCGGCCTCCGCCAGGGTCGCTTTTAACGACGAGACGATCAGCCCGCGGACCAGGCCGGCATCGCGAAAGCGCACCTCGGTCTTGGCCGGATGCACGTTGACGTCGACGAAGGAGGGATCGCAGTCCAGGAACAGCGCCAGTGCCGGATGGCGGTCGCGCGCCAGGAAATCGGCATAGGCACCGCGTACCGCGCCGACCAGCAGCTTGTCGCGCACCGGGCGGCCGTTGACGAACAGGAACTGCATCTGCGCATTGGCGCGGTTGTAGGTCGGCAGGCCGGCGAAACCGGTGATCGACAGACTCTCGCGCGCCACATCGACCCTGGCGGCATTGTCCGCGAAATCGCGGCCCATGATTTGCGAAAGTCTCCTCAATCGGCCTAACGCTTCGCTGCTTGAGGCCAGGTCGTTCTCCGACTCCAGATTGAGCGCGCGCCGTCCGTCCATCGTCAGGGTGAAGGCAACATCCGGCCGCGACATGGCGAGGCGCTTGATGATGTCGAGCGTCGCCAGATCTTCGGAGCGCGCCGATTTGAGAAATTTCAGCCGTGCCGGCGTTGCAAAGAACAGTTCGCGCACTTCGACCCGCGTGCCCGACTGGCCCGCGGCGCGAAAGCCCACCGGTGACGGGCCGTCCAGCGCGCCGCCCGCGACGCGAATTTCCTGTGCATCGCCGGTGGCGGTGCGGCTGGCGATCGCCACGCGCGCCACCGCGCCGATCGACGGCAGCGCCTCGCCGCGAAAGCCCAGGGTCGAGATCGACGTCAGATCGTCGTCGGCGCCGAGGCGCGGCAGCTTCGATGTCGCGTGCCGTTCGACGGCGATGGCAAGATCGCCCTTCTCCATGCCCTCGCCGTCATCCTCGACCAAAATGAGATCGGCGCCGCCTCTGGATGTCGCAATCTCGATCCGGCGCGCGCCGGCATCGAGCGCGTTCTCGACCAGCTCCTTCACCACGCTGGCCGGACGCTCCACCACCTCGCCCGCAGCGATGCGGTTGATCGTTCCCTCGGCAAGACGGCGAATCTTCATTCAAACACCACTGTCATT
>JANYBR010000417.1 GCA_025360685.1 Pseudomonadota bacterium | reverse complement strand
TTCGCCCGCGACCAGTGGATGTCAACTCGGCGACCTGAACGAGGAGTTAATTAATGTATGGACGGTAGTGCGAGACCAGCCCCGCCCATTTTTGAAGGCGTTAGAGCAGTACCGAGACAAAAATACCTCAGCGGACTATTATGAGATCCGTCAGAAACCGGCGAGGGGTCGCATCGGAAAGGCGGCGCGTTTCTTTTATCTCAATCAAACGTCTTGGAACAGTCTTTGGCGGGTCAATCGATGGGGCGTGTTTAATGTCCCATGGGGCGACAGGCCATTCCGCGGAATTGCCGAGAGTGAATTGCTGCAGGCTCACAATGTCCTGCAAAACACGAAAATTGGGCACTCCGACTTTCGAGAATCGCTAACGTCGGCGAAGAGGGGCGACTTTGTCTACCTTGACCCCCCCTATCTTCCAGTTTCCGACACCAGCAAGTTTAGTGGCTACACGGAACGGCGCTTCAGGATTGCCGACTTAGTAGAACTCGCCGAAATCTGTCGAAACCTGTCCGAACGCAAAGTAAATTGGGTCATGTCAAATCGCGACACGCCTCGTGTTCGAGAGCTTTTTTCATTCGCGTCGATCGAGCAGTTGACCGCGCGACGTTCGGTGGCGGCGCAAAACCGTCGCGACGTCGAGCCTGTTGCGTCTCCCGAAGCAATAGTTGTGGGGAGGCCAGTGCGTTGACCGCCAAGTCTGCTGAAGCAGCGTTCTTCTGGCGCTA
The DNA here is from genome assembly GCA_025360685.1 of Pseudomonadota bacterium. Lineage (GTDB taxonomy): Bacteria > Pseudomonadota > Alphaproteobacteria > Micropepsales > Micropepsaceae > Rhizomicrobium. The sequence continues at coordinate 3,153 of JANYBR010000417.1, read as the reverse complement.
CAGCAAGGCAACCTTCTCGCCGGTCTACGGCCGGCTCGGCGGCGGATATACAAAAGACTTCTTGCAGTCCCCCGCAGCTCAGTGGCCTACGATTGACGAAATTCTGGGTGAACCTGAACCCAATCCAATCAAAATCGAATTCCGGTGGCCGGGAGGTAAGAGGGACGGTCATTGGCAGAAATCTGCGGTTAGTGGTGACGAACGCGGCCAATTGAAGTGGGTCACAGCTCAAGGCGCGCCGATACCATGGAGGCTTGGTGATCCGTCGACCGATGTGGCGGCAACAATACCTGGCGATCCGAGCAAAACGACCGCTGCGGACGCCGATGCCGAGTTTGCGATTCTAGAATCGAAAGGCCTTGATCCGTGGCTGGTCGCCATCAAATTGCGACACGAGGCGGGGGTCCTGCACGTTCGAGCTTACTTAGGAAATCCGCCAGCAGGATTTGAACGCCGTGGGATACAAGCGCTTCCGCGGAAACTGCGAGAGGCCATCAGAGCCCTCCCACAGAATACTGCTGGAGGGGCAGTGAAGTTCGACGGAGTCGATGTTCGAGCGCCTGAACTCGTGGCGAAGGTGTTGGACACACTTAAGACAGAGCCGAACATCCTATTGATTGGCCCGCCTGGAACGGGAAAAACAGTTGTTCTCGAAGAAATTAGGCAACTCTTCGAACTTGGCGAATTCGCGGTCACGTTCGACCCTGAGCTTTGGGACAATTCGTGGCACACGTTGATGCTACCGGATCAAGCCGAAAAAAAATGCGTCTCATTGGTCTTCCACCCTTCATACTCGTACGAGGAGTTCGTTGCGGGTCTTGTACCTCAGCCGACCTCAAATGGCTTCAGGCTGGTCGCAAGAGCTGGCCCGCTACTGTCCCTCGCTCATTGGGCAAATGAGCCAAACAGATATGCTGCCCTAATCATCGATGAATTTAATCGTGGCCCCGCCGCAGCAATATTTGGGGATACACTGGCGCTGCTCGATGCACAAAAGAGAAATGATCCGACGAAACCAATGTCTGGCGCCGCGATACAGCGTCCGTATCCGACGGAGGTGATGGAGCTTGAAATAGCCTATGCACAGCGCAACGGTGAGCGCGTTCCGTCAACTAGTCTCCGATTGCCCCAAAACCTCTGGATCGTCGCAGCACTGAACAGCACGGATCGGTCGGTCGCCCCCCTCGATGCGGCGCTCCGGCGCCGTTTTGCAATCATTCAAGTGCCCCCGGACTACAATGCCCTGGCTGCGCATTTCGGAATTCCCGTCCCACACCGCCAACAGGTCTTCACACCCCCGTCCGACGACCCAGAGAATTGGACCGCAACAGACGTTTTCAATCTTGCGTTTTTCTTGCTTCGCGCGGTGAACCAACGAATTTTCCTAGTGCTTGGGTCCGATTTCCTGTTGGGACATGCCCTTCTTTGGTCAGTGAAAGGCTCTTCAAAAGATGCAGTCGCAATAGCGTTAGGTCGCGCATTTGATGAACGTGTGGCGGCAACACTTCGACTGACCTTCGTCGATCAAGATGAGCCGCTAGCCGCCATCTTAAAGTTGGCGACCCCCGCCCAGACACAAAGTGCCGCGGAAGATCGTGTTGGCCGATGGCTCACGCCACCACCTGAGCTTCAAGATGTTGCATCGCCAAGATTGGAGCTAACGGAGGTGGGCCGACTTGAGCCGAACGTCATTCTAAGAAGCTTGCGCGCCTTACTATAGTGTGGCACGCGAGACGCATCGGGTGTCGCGAAGGAGAAGCATTCTCCATTGAGCGCCATCTGCAGCCTAACCTTAGGCAAGCGCTCGCTCGAATCCAAAAGCAACTGCGGCCGAGCTTCTCGATCTTAAGTGAACTCGACGGTCAATTTCGAATCAGCGGGATCGTTGGAACTATCGACATCGGCGCTCGTACGTTGGTGGAAGTGTCTCCTAAGACGCATCCCTCTGACGATTGGATTCGTGCAGTGCTGGATTTGCTCGTTGGTTCCGACCGAGTAGAGGTCGCGCACGAACGGAGGGGAGGGTTTTCTCAGAACCGTCGTAGTTTGCTAGAGGTTGTGGCCGGTCTCTATGCTGGTCGACTTGAACGAGCGATATATCGCGACGGACCAATTCTCCTCATGAGTCGTCGCCACTCAAGAAGCGCTGTGCTCAAGGGAAAGCTCGAGGCAACGGCCTGGACCGAGTCTATCCTGCAGCAGCCTCATCGGTTTCCAATTTCCTTTAACGAGCTGTCTGTAGACAACCACTTTTCGCGTGCCCTCGCATATGTCTCACACGTTCTGTCGGCATTGTCGCAATCTAGCGTAACTCGGCGCAGGCTGGAATCTGCGGCGAGGGCGTTGCGCCCTGGCAGTCCCACTCATTTCGCTGACTTCGATCCGACTGTAATTCGACAACTGCCGTCGCAGTGGGCAGCGTACAATCCGGCTTGGTCCATCGCCACCGCCATTCTCGCAAACAAATCGTTGCTTGGCAGCAAAGGGCCGCAGCACGGCCTTTCTATAGTTGTCGAAGCTTGGCCCCTTCTAGAAACCCTGCTTGAACGATCAGTTGTTGCCGCTGCAATGCTCGGCAAAGCTCAAGGAGCAATTTCGCTCGAAGTGTCACGCAGGCTTGCTCTACCAATTCTAACAAACCCATCTGGTGAAGGTGCCAGCTCAAGGACGGTCGAGCCAGACGCCCGTTTGATCCTAAATGGACAAACGCACGCTTCCTTCGAAGCAAAGTACAAAACTAGGAATCAAGGTTCTAGCTGGCCAGATCGCGAAGATATCTACCAAGCGCTTGTCGCCGCCGCAGCGAGCGGCTCCCCGGTCGCTGTTCTCGTTTATCCCCAATCGTTCCCGCCCATGCGCTGGCGGGTCGAGGGTATGCAACAGCGACCCGCACAGTTGGTTGCAATGGGACTCGACTTGTTCAATTACCAGCAGGGTGTCGGAGACGCTGTTAGGGGGCGGCTCATTCTAGATACACTTGACGGGACCAATTCCCATGGGGCCGTTGCACCTTCAATCTTAGATTTTGCGGGATAACAAATGGACGATGCTTGGCAAGGTGTTCGACGAGCAGCGGGCGAACTTTGTGCTGGCGAGCAGAACGCGATGCGCCTCGCAAATTTGAGCATCCTAGCCATGTTGGCAGGCGATCTT
>JANYBR010000340.1 GCA_025360685.1 Pseudomonadota bacterium | reverse complement strand
CCCATAGCTGGATTCAGCTCGTAAGAACCGCGAACACATCATCGGGGTCAGCGTGAGCGAAAGCACCCCGGAAACGAGCACCGCCAGACTCAGGGTGACGGCGAACTCGTGAAATAACCGTCCGATTAGCCCTCCCATGAACAGCAGAGGGATGAACACCGCGACCAGGGAGGTGGTCATGGAAATGATCGTGAACCCAATCTGACGCGCGCCCTTGAAGGAAGCGGTCATCGCGCTGTCGCCCGCCTCGATGTGGCGGAAGATATTTTCAATGACCACGATCGCGTCATCGACCACAAAACCGACCGAGATCGTGATCGCCATCAATGACAAGTTATCCAGGCTGTAGTGGCAAAAATACATGCCTGCGAAAGTCGCCGCCAATGCCAGGGGCACGGTGATGCTAGCGATGAAGGTCGGCCAGAAGCGCCGGAGAAAGAGGAAAATCACGAGAACGACCAACATGATACTCAGCATCAGCGACAGTTGAACTTCTTTTACAGAGGCTTGAATAGTACGCGTCCGGTCGCTCAATGCGGTAAGATGTACCGAAGGAGGCAGCCATTGCTCGAGGTGGGGCAGCTCTTTTTTGATGCGATCGACGGTCTCGATGGCGTTGGCGTCCGCCTGTTTGAAAATGATGACCAATACGGCCTGATTGGTATCCGCCCAGCCGGCCTGCAGGGTGTTTTCCACTCCGTCGATGGCTCGGCCCATCGCCGCCAGCCGCACCGGTCCTTTGGCCTTCTCGGCGATGACGAGTCGTTGGTAATCCTTGGCCAGGAGGAGTTGGTCGTTGCTATCCAGAGTATAGGAGAGGCCGCTCCCTTCGACACTGCCTTTGGGCTCATCGACGTTGACCTGGCCGAGCATGCTGCGCACATCCTCCAGGCTCAAGTTTGCGGAAGCCAGGGCGGCTGGGTCGATCTGCACTCGGATCGCGTCTTTGGCTGCGCCGCTGATAAAGACCTGGCTGACTCCTTCGACCTGGCTAAGACGCTGGGCGATGATGGTATCCCCGTAGTCGTAGATTTGTGTCGTCGGCACGGTGTCAGAAGTCATGGCCAGGATCATGACCGGAGCGTCGGCTGGGTTGACTTTGCGGTACGTCGGCGGCGCCGGGAGGTTGATGGGCAGGTCGCCCGCGGAGGCATTGATGGCGGCTTGAACGTCGCGAGCGGCTCCATCCACGTTGCGGTCCAGATTAAACTGAATCGTAATTGCCGCGCCGCCCAAGGTGCTGACCGAGGTGATCTCGGAAACCCCTGAGATCTGTCCCAGCCGTCTTTCCAACGGTGCCGCTACTGTCGAGGCGACCGTGGCCGGGTCCGCTCCCGGCAAGTTTGCCGAGACGCTGATCATCGGGAAGTCCACCCGCGGGATCGGCGCCACCGGCAGGAAGTGGTAAGCGACAATTCCTGCCAGAAACAGCCCGGTGGCGAGCAGCGACGTTCCGGCGGGCCGGCGGATAATTGGAGCGGAGATGTTCACGGCTTGTCAGACCATTCAGCGCGGCAGCGTGGCGCTCATCGTTCCGGAGCCACGAGCGCGCCCTCCGGCTGACCGGGTTCGGGCAGGTGCGCCGCCTGACGCCAGCGGCGGGTCCATTGACCAAAGCGATCCATGTACAAGTAAACCACCGGCGTCGTATAAAGAGTGATGAATTGGGACAGCAGTAGACCGCCGACGATGGCGATGCCCATGGGCCGCCGAAGCTCGGAGCCTTCGCCGCGTTGCAGGGCCAGCGGCAACGCGCCCAGCAACGCCGCCATGGTGGTCATCATGATCGGGCGAAACCGCAACAGGCAGGCCTGGTAGATGGACTTTTCGGGCGGCAACCCCTCTTCGCGTTCGGCGTCGAGCGCGAAATCGATCATCATAATGGCATTTTTTTGGACGATCCCAATTAGCAAGACGATCCCGATCAGCGAGATTAGCGAGAGATCATTGCCCGTGATCATCAAGGCGAGCAGCGCGCCGACTCCCGCTGACGGCAGGCTGGACAGGATCGTGATGGGATGGATGTAGCT
>JANYBR010000339.1 GCA_025360685.1 Pseudomonadota bacterium | reverse complement strand
CTTCTGCGTCTGCGCCACAAGTGCAGCCGCCTGAGCCGCTTTCGCGCCGCGGTCGTTCAGTTTGATTTCGCACAGCACAACGCCGGCCTTGACCTTGTCGCCCTTGTCGAAATGAATCGCCTGCACCACGCCCTCGACCTCGGCGCGCACATCGACCTCTTGCTTGGCCTGCGTCTTACCGCGAATCGTGATGGTGGCGTCGCGCTGGGTTGCGACGAGCACGGCGACCCGCACGCTGGCCAGGCCGGACGGTTTGGCCAAGTTGGCCTCTTCGAGCGGCTTGGCATGGCCGGTCAGCTGGCCGCTGACGACCCACAAGATAACGACAATCGCAATTCCGCCCGCCCATTGATAGCGAGGCTTCAGGCGCAGCCAGAAGGCCGGCATGTACTCGTCGTACAGGCGGCTGACGGCTGATGTGAATTGCCTGAACATTATTCCGATGCTCCGTTACTCGGCCGCCTGCGCGGCTTGCTGTTTTTCGACCTCTGCACGATGGGTGTGCAGAAAATCCAGAATTGCGACGTAGACCGCTCGGCCAAAACCGGAGACGAATTTCTCCCCGTCGGATTGAGATGCGGCATGGTGTGCGTTCAGATGTGCAAACTTCTGCTCCACCTGTTCGATATAGGTATCCAGCATTCCGCTGACGCGGCTTGGCGGCAACAGATCGGCAAAAAGCATCGCGAATACGAAAGGCGAGCGGTGCCTGTCCTCCGGTAGCGGTTTGAGAAGTGAAGCAATGAACGCCGAACGTCCGGTCGATGTGATGGAGTAGACCTTGCGGTCGGGCCGTTTTTCCTGGCTCTCCTCGCGGACGGAGACATAGCCCTCGTCCGTCAGGCGATTCAGTGCCGGATAGATCGAGCCGAAGCTCGCCTCGACGAAATGCTGATAGCCGTCGTCTTCGAACAGCTTCTTGATTTCGTAACCGGTGGCATCGCCGTGCGTCAGAATGCCAAGGCAGATAGTGCGAACGTCCATGACCTGGCCCCTGTGATCTATATAGGTCCGATATAGATCGACGCTATATATGTTCGCAGGTGCAAAATTCAAGCTTTTGGCACGTATTAATCATGCGGCACTGCGTTGCAGACCGCGCAACTGTCGCAACTAGTAAATATTCTATTTCAAAGAATGGGTTAGATGACCTCTACACGGTCCACTTCGACGCCCTTTTGACCCTGGCGCGTGGAATAGCGAATACGCTGTTCGGGTTCCAAAGCCTGGACGCCCGAACGCCGCAGCGCGCTGGCGTGGATGTAGACATCGCCGCTGCCACTGTCGGGCATGACAAATCCAAAGCCTTTTTGGTCGTTGAAGAACTTGACCTTGCCTTCGACCATAGGACCGCTCGGCCCAGTGTCGCGCGCGCTGGCGAAGCGGTCACCCCCGCCGAAGCGGTCGCCACCGGCGCTGAAGTGGTCGCCACCTCCAAATCGGTCACCGCCCCCGAAACGGTCGCCACTGCCGCCGGACCGGTCACCCCCACCAAAGCGGCCGCCGCCGCGCCGCCCGCCGCTATCGGCAAAGTCGCGGCGAGGCCCGCGCGGCGCGCTCGTGTCGGCCGTGCTTACGTCGACGCTGTGGACGGCGACCACCTGCAGTCCGCGCGGGGAGTCCTGCAGATCGCACACGATGGTGGCGCCTTGTGGAAGGTCTGCGTGTCCTGCCGCCTGCAATGCCGACGCGTGGCAAAACGCGTCGTCGCCGCTTTCAAGCGTGACGAAGCCATAGCCCTTGGTCGAGTTGAACCACTTGACTGTGCCCTTTACCGAAGCCTGCGACAGAGAATGCGTGCCGCCATTGTCGAAGTTTGCCATGATTTGCCGAATGCTTTTGCCCGCCGGATGCGCCCAGTCGCGCGCCTATACGTCCGGCAACGGTCGGGCGCGCCCCAGCTATCATGCGCAAAACTAGGGTGAATCCGCAACTGGGGAACGTGGGCAAGCCTACCGGATGCCGGTACCAAAATCCGAGCCAGCGACGATAATTTTCTGCCTGGGCCACGGTCCGGCGAGGCGCTCATGGGAGGCTGCCTAACAATATTGCGGCCGATCGTATTTTCTCTGCGCTTTGAATAGCTTGCGTGCGGTCGTCTCGACCTCACTCAGGATTTGAGCGCATCGAGCAGCAGCGCGTTGACTCGTTCTGGCTCGTCGTGTGCGACCCAGTGCGTGGCGTCAGGCAGGAACGTCAGCGTCGCGTTGGAGCAGAGCGCTTTGCTGGCCTTCGCCAGTGCGGGAAGGGCTGCGACATCTTGCTGGCCCCAGATGATATGAACCGGTACCGCGATGCTTGCGCGCGGGATTGGATCGAACTTGCGGCGCAGCACCGCGCTATACCAGTTGAGCATGGCGGTCAGCGCGCCGGGCTGCGCCCACGCCTTGCGGTATATCTCCACGTCTTCGTCAGGTACCGCGCGGTTCGCTCCCCGGATCGCGCCGACCAGTCCGCGAAAATTGCGGTTGCGCAGAAGAAACTCCGGCAGCCACGGAAGCGCAAATACGCGTACATACCAGCTGGCCCTCCGCTGGACGGGATCGTTTTTCATCGCATCGGTCCAGATCGCCGGATGCGGACAGTTCAGAACGCACAAGCTGCGCAACTTTTCCGGATGGCGCGTCGCCGTCCACCACGCAGCCAGTGCACCCCAGTCGTGCCCGACAAGGCGGAACGGTTCGTTCGTGTAGTGCGCCGCGAGCGCCAGCACGTCGTCAGAAAGCTTGTCGACGTCGTAGTTCTCGATGCCCTTCGGCTTGTCGCTGAGATTGTAGCCGCGCTGGTCGGGGATCACGAGGTGGTATCCCGCTCCGGCGAGTGCAGCGATTTGTTCGCGCCAGCCGAACCAGAATTCGGGAAAGCCGTGCAGCAGGATGACGAGCGGTCCGTTTTCCGGACCGCTCTCCGCGACGTGCAACGTCACATCGTTGCAGACGCGCTTGGTGAAACGCACCATGGAGAGATCGATCATGGCAGATATATTAATGCGGATGAATTTCGCTGCAATCGTCACGCTTCCCAGCCCAAGTGACGTCTCAGCTTGACTTTTCGTTAAGTTCCCGCCTATAGGCTGCCTTATCACCTCGCGGTCGCACGCGGCGCGCCGGCTTCCCGGACGTTCCCACCGCAGGCTCCATCGAAACTCCCGTTAGCTCCAGTTGTGCGTGGAAGACGGCAACAAGCCGTTGCGCGCGTGCTCATGGCCGTTTGCGCGGTAAGGAATATTTTTGTGACGAATACATCTTTTGCATCCCTCGGTCTTTCCGAGCCGCTTTTGCGCGCGCTCGCGTCCGAGAACTACACCACCCCGACGCCGATTCAGGTACGCGCAATACCGGCGTTATTGGCGGGCCGCGACCTCTTGGGCATCGCCCAGACCGGCACCGGCAAGACGGCCGCATTTGGCTTGCCGCTGCTGCAACATCTGGCTGCGAGCAAAGTGCGCGCCGATCATCGCGGCGCCCGCGTGCTCATCCTCGCGCCGACACGCGAACTCGCGATCCAGATCGACGCCAGCCTCAAGACCTATGGCCGTCATCTCAATCTGCGTCATGCCGTCATTCTCGGCGGCGTCAACCAGAATCCGCAGGTCAACGCGATGAAGCAGGGCGTCGACATTCTTGTCGCCACGCCGGGCCGCCTTCTCGACCTCGTCAAGCAGCAGCATGTGCGCCTCGACGGCGTAACGGCGCTGGTCGTCGACGAAGCCGATCGCATGCTCGATATGGGC
>JANYBR010000308.1 GCA_025360685.1 Pseudomonadota bacterium | reverse complement strand
GGCCTGTCGCGCGAACGTTCCGCATTCGCGATGGGCCAAGGCTCGGGCGCGATCACGGACGTGAAGCCGTCGCGCGAGATCATCCGCGAGATCATGGAAGAAGCCGAAGAAGTGATCGCGCGCATGTCGGCGCTGACCAAGAGGGCGGCCGCGAACGCCTAGAGCAGTTTGTTCGCAAGGTGGATGAGGACGGCAAGTCCGAACCCGGCGACCGCAACGCCGGAGCCTCTGTTGATGAGCGCCATCGCGCGGTCGTTGATGCTGGCATGAAACAATCCCACCAGTGCGGTCAGCACTAGCCACCACAAGGTTGAGCCAGCCGCAACGCCGATGACGACAAACGCGGCAGACGCGAAGTTGGGATGACCGCCCGCCAATCCGCCTAGACCTGCAATCATTGCCGTGAAGCCGAGCAGGGTCGCCGGATTTGTGACGGTGAGCGCGAGCGTCGAGACCATCGCGCGGAAGAGAGTGGACGCGCCTTTTTCCTTCGAGGCCAGCTTGTCGTCGAGCCGCGCTTCGATCTTTGCGAGGAATGTGTGTATGCCGAAATAGATCAGCATTCCGCCGCCCGCCAGTTCCAAATAGTGCGAGTAGCCTTTGATAAGATGCGCGACAGCGGTCAGTCCGAAGGCAGTAACTATCGCGAACACCGTGTCGCCGATGGCCGCCCCCAATCCGGACATAAAGCCGTTCGCCGGTCCGAATGCGAGCGTGCGCCGGATGCAGATAAGATTGACCGGTCCAATCGGCGCGGCCACGACCAGTCCGATCGCGACCCCGGATATGATGAGAAAGAAGTAGTCCATTCCTGGGTGCGCTCGCCCGGCTAGATCTCAACGACCAGGCGGCCGCGGATCTTGCCCGCGAGAATTTCTTCGGCCGCCTTGCGAACATCTGATAGCGGAATGGTGTGGGTCATAGCGGCGAGCTTTGCCACATCTAGGTCCTTGGCCAGCCGGTTCCAGGCCTGAATGCGCCGGGGCTTGGGCATCTGCACCGAGTCTATGCCAAGCAACGAAATGCCGCGCAGGATGAATGGCGCGACGCTTGTCGGAAGGTCGAGTCCGCCCGCAAGACCGCACGCGGCGATCGCCCCGCCATACGATGTCGACGCAATCACGTTGGCGAGCGTCTTCGAGCCCACACTGTCGATCGCCCCGGCCCAGCGTTCCTTGCCCAGCATGCGCGGCTCGCCGGCAAGTTCCGTGCGGGGAATAATCTCCGACGCGCCAAGCCCTTTGAGGTAACTCTCTTCCTCGGTCCGTCCCGTCGACGCGATGACCTTGTAGCCAAGCTTGGCCAGCAGCGAGACCGCGACCGAGCCGACTCCGCCGGCCGCACCTGTCACCACGACTGCACCCTTCGCAGGCGTCACACCGGCGTCTTCCAGCGCCAGCACACACAGCATCGCGGTGTAGCCGGCGGTGCCGATCGCCATCGCCTGAGCCGGCGTGAATTCCTTGGGCAACGGCACGAGCCAATCGCCCTTGACGCGCGCCAATTCCGAGTAACCCCCATAGTGGGTTTCGCTCAGGCCGAAGCCGTTGAGCACGACCTTGTCGCCGGGCGTGAAATTCGGGTTCGCCGACTCCTCTACCGTTCCGGCCAGGTCGATGCCCGGGATCATCGGAAACTTGCGCACCACAGGCGAACGGCCGGTCAGCACCAAACCGTCCTTGTAGTTCACGGTCGAGTGCGACACGGCGACCGTGACGTCGCCTTGCATGAGATCGGCGGGCGTGAGCTCAACATCCTCAACCGTCTGCTTGTCGCTGTCCTTGCGGATCAGGATGGCCTTGAATCGGCTCTTCATGGCGGATTACTCGTTCAGGAGGGTACTGACCGGCACGCCACCCGAATTCGCGCGCCGCGTCAAGGCGTTGCAAAGGGAACGACGAGTTGCTGCGCGGATGCCCTTGCAATCAGTGACCTGTCGTCCTCGCGATAAAGATCAACCTCGGCCGTGATGAGCGCCTTGGTATGGGCAACGACTCGTGCCTCCGCCAGGATCGGATGCGCTCGCCCGATGCGCAGGAACTGAACGTTGAGATTGATGGTCCGGAAAGCGCTTCCTTCGGGCACTACTGTAAGGGCGGCGAAGGCCAGCATCTGATCCGCGAGAGCGGCAATGTAGCCTCCGAACAGAGAACCGTCAGTGTTTAGAAGGTCGGGATCCGGTTCCCATCTTTTTGTCGCCCTGCCCTCGCTCCACGAATCCAGGAGACCCAACCGCATCGTCTGGACCACTGGTGGCGCTTCCACTCCGCCACCAACAAGTGCGTTCAGCCGGTCAGTCGCCCAAGTCATCGCGCCACCAGCGTTTCCACAAAAGCGATCGGCCGTCCCTGCGAGCCAAGGACGAGGCCCCGATCGCGCATGACCGTCTTCCCGCGGATAATGGTGGCGAGCGCCCAGCCGGTCGTCTGCATACCATCGAAAGGTGTCCAGCCGCATTTGGATGCAATCCAGCTGTTCTCAATCTTCATCTTCGCCTTCAAGTCGACAATCGTGAAGTCAGCGTCAAAACCGCGCGCGATACGTCCCTTGCCCGCTATCCCGAAGATGCGAGCAGCACCCGTGCTGGTGAGGTCGATGAAGCGTTCGAGCGACAGACGGCCCGCGTGCACGTGATCCAGAAGAAGCGTGACCAAGGTCTGCACGCCCGGCATTCCTGACGGAGTATCGGGATAGGTCTTGTCCTTCTCGGCGCGAGTGTGCGGTGAATGGTCCGAGCCGATCACGTCGATCACGCCTTGGCTCACCGCCTGCCACAACGCGTCGCGATGCTGCGCATCGCGGATCGGCGGGTTCATCTGCGCATAAGTACCAAGTCGC
>JANYBR010000288.1 GCA_025360685.1 Pseudomonadota bacterium | reverse complement strand
CCAGCTGAAGCAGCGGGCTGCCGAACGGGACCAGATCGGTGAGGTTCTGGCGCAGAAGCAAACCCGCTCCGCTGTCGAAAAACTGTTCGGCAGCCGGATTTACGAAGACGATTTGCTGCGCTGGGCCGACCACGAGCAACGGCATCGGGAGCGCACTGGCGATCACAGCCGCGGACGCGTTGTCCATCATGCGATTGTGTTGATCCATCACCCGCGCTCTTGCCTATTAGTTAGGCATACTAAGTACATGATCATAATCTAGGCAACAGAAATGTTGCAGCGCGGCATGGAGCCCTGCTTTGCCTTGCCGAATCGCGCTTTCGTGCTACCCAGTCGGCAGACTGCGGGAGAGGATTATGTCTGGCGTCGCGGTACTTGTGGTCGCTGCCGGCAAGGGTGAACGGGCCGGAGGCGCCGTGCCCAAGCAATTCGCCTCGCTGTTCGGCAAGCCGATCCTGCGTTGGACAGTCGAGGCGTTCGCGCGCCATCCAAAGGTCTCGTCGATCCAGGTTGCGATCGGTCCGGGCCAGGAGGAAATCTATGCCGCGACCGTGCTTGGCTTGGAGTTGCTGCCACCGATCATTGGCGGAACAACCCGGCAGGAATCGGTTCGTCATGGACTGGAAGCTCTGGCCGCCGCCGCGCCGGATATCGTTCTGATCCAGGACGCCGCGCGCCCGCTTGTGTCGGATCGCGTGATCGATGCGGTCATCGCCGCACTCGAAGGCGGAGCCGATGGCGTGGTTCCTCTCTTGGCTGTCGCCGACACGTTGAAGCGCAACGACAACGGCAAATGGACGACCGTCTCGCGCGAAGGACTGCATCGCGCGCAGACGCCCCAAGGATTTCGTTTCGCGAAGATCCTGCGCGCACATCGTCACTACGCAACGCAGGATGTCACCGACGACATGGCGCTTGCCGAGCTGGCAGGCCTGCACATCACCGTCGTTGCGGGCGAAGACGCCAATATAAAAGTCACCACGCCGGAAGACTTTGCGCTTGCCGAGGCGCATCTGCGTGCGCGTCTTGGCGAGAGTCGAACCGGCATGGGCTATGACGTGCATCGCTTTGTGCCCGGCGATCATGTTTGGCTATGCGGAATAAAGGTGCCGCACGATCACTCGCTTGAAGGTCACTCGGACGCGGATGCGGGCCTGCATGCGCTGACCGACGCAATCCTGGGCGCGATCGGTGAAGGTGATATTGGTCAGCATTTCCCGCCGAGCGACGAACGCTGGCGCGGCGCGCCGTCCTGGAAGTTTCTCGACCATGCGGCGGGTCTTGTGCGCAACAAGGGCGGCGCGATCAGCCACTGCGACATCACGATCATCTGCGAGCGGCCGAAAGTCGGTCCGCATCGCGACGCCATGCGCGCGCGGGTGGCGGAAATCCTCAAGCTCGACATTTCTCGAGTCAGCGTGAAGGCCACGACTACGGAAGGTCTGGGCTTCGAAGGGCGGCGCGAAGGGCTCGCCGCCCAGGCCGTGGCGACTGTCCGGCTGCCGTGAAAATCATCCTCCTCAAGCCCGGCGACGAGGAACTGCTGCTGCGGGCGGAAAGTGCGTTCAACTCCGATGCGCCGTCGCCGACTCGCTGCGCCATGCTGCTGCGCGAGCCGAGCTATGTGATGGTCGTGGCGCTGACTGATGACGACGACGTGATGGGCCGGATCTATGGCAATATTCTGCATCGCTACTCGGCGACTGACCTGCTGCTCTACGAGGTCGATGTCGCGGAGGCCCATCAGCGCAAGGGCGTCGGGCACGCCATGCTGGAGTATCTCAAGGGACTCTGCGAGAAGCGCAGCTACAGCGAGATGTGGGTTCTGACTGAACTCGACAATGACGCGGGCAACGCGGTGTACAAGTCGGCGGGCGGCGTGCTCGAAAACTCGCCGGCCAATATGTACGTGTTCACGATCGTCAAACGATGATCGCGACGTTGTTGTCGACTTTTTTCGGCATCGGCTATGCGCGCGTTGCGCCAAGAACGGTCGCGAGTGCGGCCGCCCTGCCCTTTGCCTGGCTGATCTTGTGGAGACTGGGACCAAGCTCGTTGCTGGTCGCGAGCGTGCTTGTGTACGCGGCCGGCGTGTGGTCGTGCGGTGTTTATGCGGCAAGAACCGGCGGCGCCGATCCTTCGGAATGCGTGCTCGACGAAGTGGCGGGACAATGGCTGGCTTGCGCCTTCGCGCCGCTCTCGCCTCTCGGATTCGCGATCGCGTTTGCGTTGTTCCGGCTGCTCGACGTCAGCAAACTGTGGCCGGTGTCGTTGGGTGAGCGATTGGCTGGCGGCTGGGGCATCATGACCGATGACATGATCGCCGGCGCCCTTACAGCGGGCATCATTGCGGGTCTGCACTGGCAAGGCCTAGTCTAGGCATCTACTCGAAAAGGCTCCGCGATGTTTC